>DAOVMB010000164.1 GCA_030630905.1 Sedimentisphaerales bacterium | reverse complement strand
AAGCATGGAGCGAAAGAATAACGCTCGTATTCAGGATTTCCTCCATTGAGCCAATGAACTAAGAATTGCTTTTTAGATTGCGTTATTGGTGTTGAGTTCTTTTATCAGGGTCGGCAGTTCGGAGAGGTTGGCTATTTTGTAGGTGCCGTCGGGCGGTGTTTTTCCGGCATTGGTGTAGGCGGCTTTTAAGACCGGCGTCATTCCGAGTTTTAACGTCGGCAAAATGTCCTTGTCGATGCGGTCACCGACATACATTATGTTCTCGACCGCCTCGCCGAGCCGCTCGGCGGCGATTTTGAATATTCGAATATCGGGCTTGCGAAAATCAAATTCGTATGAGTACATTCTGACCGGAAAGAAATCCAGCAGGCCTAATTGCTTTAGATGTTTCTCCAGAGAATGCGCATTGACAAACGTGTTGGAGAGAATGCCGAGCTTGAGGCCCAATCCTTTCAGTGAGATTAAAATCTCTTTTGTTTTCGGGTCGGTCGTGGCGGTTTTGCTCAGAGGCTCGTACCAGAGCCACGCAAAATCCCGCCACTGCTGCGTATCGAGTTTTATGCCTTTTTTTGTGCCGAGCCCCCGTAACAGCGCCGATGAATTTATATCCTTTTTCGTTATGTTGGAAATTAAGTGCTGAAAGCGAAGTGCAATCAGGTTTCTCCAGCAGTAATACTCGAAGCCGCCGACCGGCTGGCCGCAGCTTTTAAGAAAATCGTAAGATAATCTCGCTCCCTGCCGAAACAGCCGAGTTGCCTTGACTTTACCGAAATCCAGCAAAGTTTCGCCAAGGTCGAACAATACTGCCTTAATTTGATTGTTCATCGACGAACCATGCACTAATTACAATGAACTGCCGGATTTTTCTTTCGGCACATTGTTGCCGAAGGAGTCCCGCACCCATTGGAACATTTCCGCGTCCGATATACTCGATACTCTGTCCGCCGCGTACTCGGCGTCGATTTGATCTTTGATCCTGGTAATTTTCGGATCATGTTTGGGGATTTGAATCTCGTACCTGGCCTCTATCCAGTGCTTGATTCCCGCCGCCCCGGTCTTGTCGGTGATCGCTACGCCGATCGGACGATTGAGCAACTTTCGCGTGTCGAAACAGTTATATATTTCCTCGTTTTTCAACAGGCCGTCCGCGTGAATGCCGGCCCGCGTCACGTTGAAATCCCTTCCAACCAGCGGATAGTTCCAGGGAATCTCAATACTCAGCTCCTTTTGGGCGTACTCGGCCAGTTCCGTGATCGCAGCGTAATTCACTTCATTTGTCATTCCCTTTAGTTGCGCGTGTTCGACAACGAGCGCTTCGAGCGGCGGATTGCCCGTCCGCTCGCCGTTGCCGAATATCGCGGCGTTGGCGGCGCTGCAGCCGTAGAGCCACGCCGTGGCGGCGTCAACCTGAACCTTATGAAAATCGTTATGGCCATGCCATTCGAGCCACTCGGAGGGAACTCCAATCTGTCGAAGCCCGTGGATAAGTTTCGGAACGCTTCGCGGCAGGGCAACTCCCGACCACGGAAGGCCGAATCCTAATGTATCGCAAAGGCGAATCTTAACCGGTTTGTCATACTCTTCGGCGAGTTTCATCAACGCAGCGGCAAAAGGCAGCACGAAACCATCGTAATCGGCCCGCGTAATGTCCTCGAAGTGGCAGCGTGGAATCACACCGCTGTCCAAAGCCGCCCTGGCAATATCGAGATAACCATTCATCGCCTGTGCACGGGTTTTTCGCAGTTTAAGGAATATATGATAATCGCTTGCCGAGGTCAGGATGCCGGTCTCGGCCAGCCCCATCTGGGAGACCAGCTTAAAATCCGCCGCCACGGCCCTGATCCAGCCGGTAACCTCGGGATATTGGTAATCTCGCTCTTTGCAAAGCTCTACCGCTTCTCTATCGCGATCCGAATACAAAAAGAACTCGCATTGGCGAATCAGGCCGGTTCCACCGTCGATCTCGTGCAATAAGTCGTAAATCCTGAGGATTTGCTCAGGTCTATAAGGCGGCCTGGCCTGCTGACCGTCACGGAAAGTGGTATCGGTAATCCAGATTTGTTCCGGGATTTCGTAGTCAACCCGTTCGCCGTCGAAGACGACCGCCGGAAATTCGGTATATGGAAACATCTCACGATATAGATTAGGTTTTCCGACATCCACAAGTTTAGGATTCTTATTCACAATCATTTTCTCCAAAATATAGCCGGTTGACAAAGCCCGGCTTAATTACCCCTCGTTTTCGCTCAGGGTTCTTTTTCTATTCGTAATCTACGTTGTAATTTTTTCACACGAACAATAGCCGAGGTGGGAGTCGAACCCACACGCCCTAACGGGCAGGGGATTTTAAGTCCCCAGCGTCTGCCATTCCGCCACTCGGCCGGGCGCAATAGACTAACGTATTCGGCGCGAATTTGCAAATAAAGATTAAGAGCTTATCCGAATTACTATTTAGCGTTTGTCATTCTGAGGCAGAGCCGAAGAATCTGGGATTGATATCGCCGTTCGCAACCAAGATGCTTCACTGCGTTCAGCATGACAAGTGATAACAAACCGTTATTCGTATAGGTTCTAAGTGTGAAAAATTAGAGAATTGAATTCTGGTAGCTAAATCCGGACCTAAATCGGGAGAGAGAATTCATTATTCGCCGCTTTATACGGGCCAGCATAATGGCCCTTTCAAGCCTTTTCAACTGCGGGTCGCCGTCATCCAGAGCACGTGCTTTGCTGATTCTCTCTGCGGCGTCGGTCAATTTACCCATTGCCAGGTAAACAGAAGCCGAATCGCGCAGAGTCGGAATGTGTTCGCTTTTGATATCGAGCGTATGGGCGAAAAGCTCCGCCGCATCCTCGAACTGGCCCTTTATGGCACTGACAACTCCAAGATAATAATAAGCATCCGCATTGGCACAATCTATATCGACGGCCCGCAACAGACAATGCGTCGCACAGCCGAGATCCCCGACTGCCAAAAACATCGATCCCATTGAGACCAATGTATCGGCGTCCTCCAAAGCCAGCTTCATCTCGGAAACCAGATAAGCCCTGGCATCCGTTTTTTGGTCTTTTAACAACGCCTGCTGGGCCAGCCTGTAACACGGCCCCTGAAGTGCACTGTCTTTCTGAAGCGCCCGATTGTACAGTTCCAGCGACCGCTCGCAATCGTTGCTGTTAAAGGCAATTTCTCCGAGATAAAACAAGGCGGCGGCAAAATCCGGATCCATCTCGAGAATCCTGTTGAACTTCTCCCGGGCCGATTCGATATCGCCGGTCTCAAGCAGAAACATACCAAAATCGAAAATAACGTCGATATCGCCCGGATTGATACGAAGCTCGGCCAGAAAATGCTCCCGGCTTTGTTCGGTTTTGCCATCCGACCAGTAAGCCTGAGCAATCCGGTAGTTGATCTGCGGGTGGCTCGGCTCAAGCTCGGCCGTGCGCAGCCAGCAGCGAATTGCCCGTTTGTACTCGCCCCGGGCAAAAAGACTGTTGCCGATATTGTAATAGCACAGAGCACAATCCGGTTTTATCTGCTGGGCAAGATAGAACATCTGCTCGGCCAGATCGTGCAGGCCCATCTCGGTGTACGTAATAATCCGATTACAGTAGCACGGTTCAAATCCAGGGTCCTGCTCCTGGATACGCTCGAAAGTATCGATGGCCAGATCATATTGACCGGTTCGGGTATAATCGACCGCCAGCGAGTTCAATATCTCCAGGTCATCGGGATTCAACTCCAGGGCGGTTTCGTACTCGCTAATCGCGTCTTCAAACCGGCTTATCGAATCCAGGGTAAGCGCCTTGTTGAAATGCCACGAACTGTTGGCGGGATTTATCTCAAGAGCCGTCTCCAACTCGTCGAGAGCCTGGGACATATTGCCGTCTTCGTAAAGTTCAAAAGCCTTGTGAGCCTTCTGCTCAGCTTTGTCATAAGAGCCGAATTCCATATCATCGAAAATCATAAACAATCCTTTACTTTATTTTTCGCCCAATAAACAAAATATTACCAACGCACTTATCGCCAACAAAACACCGCCGCCTTAGTAGTTTCCCGGCAATTCGAGAGCTTTTTGTTGGCAGTAAAATTTTGTTGCATCATTAGCCTATAAACTCTTATAATTGCAAAAGTTAGCTTTTAGTGCTAAAAGACCATGCACCGGAGTTACTTCGGTGCTGACCTGTTTTTCTGGAAAGTTGCCGCTGATAGTCTTATAATGTATAATCTGAAAATAGCGGATAACGAGCAAAAAATGAACGCTATACGCAAAAGTTATTTGGAGAATTGAAGCTATGGTTAGAGAGATAAAAGGCCAGATAACAGCCGGTAAAGGCGGTTACGCTATTGTCGTGAGCAGATTCAACGAATTCATAACGTCGAAGCTGCTGGCCGGTGCGATAGATTGTCTCCAGCGTCATGGCGCCGCTGACGAGCAAATATCAGTAGTATGGGTGCCGGGCGCCTGTGAAATTACGCAGGCCTGCAAGAAACTTGCCGACAGCGGTAAATACATTGCAGTACTCTGCCTCGGCGCGGTAATACGAGGCCAAACCGCCCATTACGATTATGTCTGTCAGCAGGTAGTCCGTGGTATCGGGCAAATCAATTATGATTCGGCGACCCCGGCTGTATTCGGCGTGCTGACCTGCGAGACACTCGAACAGGCCGTAGAAAGGGCCGGCACGAAAATGGGTAACGCCGGCGCCGATGCGGCTTTGACAGCTATGGAAATGGCCAACGTGATACAACAGATTAGCGGTTTGTAGTTATAGGATCGTAGTTCGTAAACTACGAACTATACGCATGGATAGAAGAACAAGGGCCAGAGAACTGACGATGCAGGCATTATACCAACTCGATGTGCAGGGCACGGACGTGCTCGATCATTTAGGGCGGTTCTTTAGAGAAGCAGATCCGGATGATTTCGTCTGCAATCTTGCTTCGGACTGGTCAAAAGGGGCTTGGGGAAATTTGGAACAGTGTGACGAATTGATAGCAAGCTCGACAATAAAATGGCAATTCGCAAGACTCTCACCCGTCGATAAAAGCATTCTGAGATTGGCGGTCTATCAGTTGAAATTCTGTCCCGACATCCCGCCCAAAGTTGTGATAAACGAGGCTATCGAGCTTGCCAAGAAGTACAGCACCGATAAGTCGCCGGGGTTTGTTAACGGTGTGCTCGATGCCATCCTGAAAAAACTGCAAACGTAAATTGAGAGCTTAGTACATTATGATAATTGTATTTGTGGGTAGATAAAACATGGGTGGCAGTCTCAAAGCCGAAGGTTTTGGGGATGGCAAATGCCGGAGAAACCATCCCCAAGCTTCGCTTGAGGCTGCCACCCACGCAAGTCGAGGGCGGCTGAAAAAATTATGAGAACGATCGCAGTGCTAAACCAAAAAGGGGGAGTGGGTAAGACCACAACGGTAGCCAACATAGCGGCGGCCCTTGCCGCGGCCGGTTCACGGGTCGTCGCGATCGATCTTGATCCGCAGGCCCACCTGACAATACACCTCGGTCTGGAGCCGCAAATCGTCGAGGCCGGCTCGTATAAAGTTCTGACACAATCAGCCCAATTCGAAGAGCAAATTATGCTCGTGCGTCCCAATCTATGGCTGCTGCCGGCGAACATCAACCTGGTCGGCGCCGAAAGCGAGCTGGTAAGTGTGGTCGGCAGGGAAACCATTCTGCGAGAGGCCCTTGAATCAAGTGACGATAAGTTCGATTATTGTCTCATCGATTGTGCGCCTTCTCTTGGCCTGCTGACTCTCAACGCCCTGGCAGCCGCCGAAGAGGTTTTGATTCCGCTACAGCCGCATTTCCTCGCTCTGCAGGGATTCGGGCAGCTGCTCCAGACAATCGAGCTTGTCAACAAAAGAATAAATCCTAACCTGACGGTCAAGGGGATTTTGCTTTGCATGTTCGACAGCAGGGCGTCACTACCCAACGAGGTCAGGGCCGATATCGAACAATTCCTCAACGATGCGCGTGGAACCAACAGCGCATGGGCGCAGGCGCAGATTCTGCCAACGTTTATCCGGAGAAATATCAAGCTCGCCGAGGCGCCCAGCTACGGCAAAACAATTTTCGAGTACGAACAAAATTGTCACGGCGCCGAAGACTATAAAAAAGTAGCGGAATTCGTGCACGCCCAGTTCCAACAGGCAACGCAGACTGAGATACCACAGCCTGATACCGCCGGCGAGATTCAGGATGAGTCCGATTCTACGGAAACCCCGGCTCCTTT
>DAOVMB010000247.1 GCA_030630905.1 Sedimentisphaerales bacterium | reverse complement strand
CCACACAGCAGAACGTAGCACTTTGTCGAATCAATTCCCAAAGAAAAGATAATTCTACTTCCACTTACACTTGCGAACTTCAAGGCGATGGCTGCCGTGGCAGTCAGTGCAAACCATCTTTTCGAAATTAGCGAATAGAGGTATGTGCTGTTCGGTATCGATCTTGTCTTTGCTGTGACAGCCCATGCAGAACGGATTGATTTTCGGCCGGGGATACATAATGTCCGGTGCCGTGCCGTTACCGCCGGAAGCCCAGGATTCGTCGGCAATGTGCTCGTCGGACTCGCCGTGACAGCCCGCGCAGCCGATATCGGCCCGGGCATGGATAACAGCAATATCCTCCTGCATGTAGTTTATGTGACAGACGAAACAGCGACTGTTGTCGGCTTCCGGTCCGTCCGACTGATCAGCCTGCGACTCGTCGTCCAGCAATAATAAAGGTTCATTATCGAGCAGTAACGAGGCTTCAATTTCCTCGGAAGTGTTCACGGCGGGTTTGCCGCCGGCCTGTAGTTTCTGTACACTTTCTGCCTGCTCACAGCCAATTCCAACAATGCAAATTGCCACAAGAAAAAAGACCCGTAGATAGTATATCATAGACACTTTCTTATATGTGCACCCTAATACCAAAGTACACGCCAGTTCTTACAGATAATGGGAAACACCGGATACGCTGCATGTTGCCTATTAGACGTACTGCCAGTTCTTAAGCCACTGATAGTTCTTCGGTAGTTTCGCCCAGGCCTGCTTGTTGGCGTTGTCCAGCTCCGCAGTTTCTTTTACGTCGAGTTCACGCCGTTCCATCACGGCCTTTGCCACGTTATCGACGTATTCGATACTGTTCAATCCGGGAATCGGAATGACGGTATTACTGTGCAATATGTATCGGATCGCCAGACGCGCACGCTCGAAGTTCGTTTTGCGGTCCTTTGCAAACAACGAACCTGCGGCAAAAGGTTTGATGCCGAAAGCCCCAACATCCTGTTTCTTGAGGGCATCGAATACGCTGTCCTTCGGGGCCCTCTTGCTCATCGTCGTAAAGGGGAAACAGACACAATCGATTTGCGGGAAATACTCGATCATAAACTTGATCCAGCGGCGGTCATGTGTGGAGAATCCAACGAACCGGGCCTTGCCCTGCTTTTTTGCCTTCTCGAGCGCCTCGACCATCTCGCAGGCGGTATTGAACGTGTGTCTGCCGCCCGGCTCGTAGCAGGTGACACGCCACAAATCGGTGTAATCCTCGCCGGAGGCCTTCAGGACTTCGTCCAGGCTTTCCATTAATTTTTTTGCGGTGCGGTAATCTTCGTGGCGGGTCTCTCGGCCGCAGTGGGACAGCGCCAGATACATCTTGTCGCGTCGCCCTTTCAGGGCCTTGGCATCGCGTACTACCTCGCCCTTCGTACAGGAATCGATGTAATTAATGCCAATGTCGATGGCGCGACCTACGATTTCATTGCGCTCCTTTTGATTACTCCGGGAGTGCCCGCCAAGGCAGACGGCCGAAACCATAAGGTTCGTTTTGCCTTGCCGGCGGTATTCCATGTTCTGGTTATAATTGAGAATTTTGGAGGTGTTAACCGGCGCGCTGCTGGCGGTTTTGGCGCCGAGGCCTACAGCCACACCAGCGGCAACCATTGCACCGTCGCGCATAAACTGTCGCCGGGTTACTCGTTTGTTTTCCATTGTCTTTCTCCTTGTCGAAATCATTTAGTAGGGTGGACTTCAGCCCACCGATCAACAATGGTGGGGCAAGCCCCACCCTACATACTACTTCTTCATTTTTCGGGTTTCGGTAACGGGCGATCACTCTGCAGCTTGAACAGAGCCATAACCTCCTCATCCGAAAGGACGCGGTCATAGATGCGAACATCGTCGATAAGACCTTCGAATCGCCGGCCTATTCTGACATCCAGGTTGCTGCCCGTATCGATCGGCCAAAGATCCAGAAGGCCAATGTCATGCACCTCAGCTATAGTTCCGTCCTTATAGAGCACAACATCATCATGGAGATTTGGCAGCTCGGCTTCTTTGACCACTACCGTCACGTGATGCCACTTATCATCATCGACCGGCTCATTCATATAATAATACCCGCCATTGGGTCTAATGCCGATACGTCCCCTGATGAAACAAAAGGTAAACATTTTGCCGAAGTCATCCTCGCCCCAGGATATGATCTCTCCACCGTCGTTTTCGGTTTTGATCCAGGCCGCCACGGTTCGTGCCCGCATGCCGGTAACGCCCTTGTATTTGGTTATCTCGACGTACCCATCGTTGTCCTCGAAATTCAGCGCCTTGCCTGTCCGTCCTTTGGCCGAATCTTTACTAAACGACAAGCCTTCCTTTAGCGTGCCGCTGCGGCCATGCCCGGATGAATCCAGAGTGGTCTTGCCTGATGCCTCATCAAATTTCCACCATCCGGCAAGGTTAGGATCGGTATCGAGCGTCTTTGGCTTGTTCTTGTCCGCCGCCGCAGCCTCTGTCCGAGCCGCTACTGAAAAGCCAAGGATCGAGCAAAACAATAGAACAACAAGCGATAAACGAAACGTTTTCTTATCCATGATACTTCTCCAAATCTGAACTTAAGCACCTAAACCTACCCAATCCGAGACAGGATTTATCTACTAATATGATAATCTATTCAACCCACGGATACAATTGTTCGAGTAGTTTTTTTCTCTACTCGATTTTATTTCTGCCGGTTGCCTTGTCTATTTATTTAACTATTTCTTTCAGACGATCCCACCGATCAAGATATTTCTTTAGATGCACTTTGCCATTTTTGATTTCCGACAGAATCAGCTCTCTGACTAACTGCTGCTCGGCTTCGTACTCGGCGCTTGTAAAGTGCCCGCCGAAATGCGCCACCCTCAACCACACCAGGTACGTGGTCAAAGCATCGAATTCATTGTAAGCAACGATTTCATCCAGTTTGCCGTCCAGCCACAGAAACGCGACCTCTTCTCCGTCAACGTCCAATTTGCCCGGTATGCCCGACAGGGTGGCAATTTCATTCAATGAAGGCGTAGCTTTGCCCCAGCCTCCGATGATATTTTTTATATCGACGCTCGCTTCGCTGTTTCGACTATCGAAATAGTCATCTCCCTCCCACGGTTTGTTCGGACGACGGCAGAACTCTCCGGCCTGAATCCCTAAGACTACGGCCCTTTGAATGAATGCCTTCAGGTCGGCCGAAGCGGAGTTAAAACCGACCAACTGCGGTTTGTATTGGCCGACCTTGTCCAAAAACGTGCCGACGACATTCTTTTCCGAGACCTGCTCGGGATCATCCAAATCACGGGGCAAAGACAGCAAATGTAATTTAGCCTTTCCGCCCGACTCAAACCTATCTACAGCGGCAACGGAAACTATCCTGCAAACCACCGTTTTTAAATACGGCGTAGGATCTTCCTCCGTGGCCCCTCCTTCTTTCCACATACGCTTCAGAACATCCAGGTCCGGCGTATCATCCGGCAAATCATACAAAAGTTTCCCCGCAGCCGGATCAGGTATCCATTCCGCATCGAACGCCCAAACTCTGTCTTTCACAGTCTTGAACATAATCTTTATCCTTTAATCCAGCCATCATCAGCGATTCTTGCCCTCACCTTCCGGCAGCAACTCCAGCACCACGAACACCGGGCAGTGGTCCGAGGCAAATTTCTCGTCTATCACCCGCACCTCCACTATCTTCCATCGGCCCTTCGGTTTGTACATGATGTAGTCGATTTTTCTTGCCGGCTTGACGGAAGGAAATGTTGGCTGCGGATCGTCCCGGGCGGCGTAAGACCATTGCCGGCCCAGAAGATTGATTGGGTCGCTGCCGGGCGTCGCGTTCAGATCGCCCGCCAAAACTATTGGAAGGTCATAATTCTCGTATAACTCCATGATACGATTTGCCTGCATCATCCTGTTGCTCTGGTCCCGCTGATGATCCAGATGCGTACCCACAAAAGCCACTTTCACTCCGCCCGGTAATTCTATGTGTATTTCCAGGGCGGCCCGCGGCTCAGCTTTAGCATCGTGCGGCAGCGGATTATTCTTCGTCTTGATGACAGGATGGCGTGAAAGAACGGCTTCTCCGTAGCCGCCGCCGTCATAGTCCATAGCTTTGCCGAACACTCCCCGCATACAGGTGCGCCGGCTTAATTCGGCTGTCAGGTCGAGCCTTTTGGCGCGCGCCGTTTTGTTATCGACTTCCTGAAGCGCGACCAGGTCGGGTTCGAGCGAGTTTATAATCCCGGCAACGGCATCCAGATTCGAATCTCCGTTTGCGTCTTCGCCGTGGTAGATATTGTACGTCAAAACCGCGACCCTTGTCGGCGATCCGAGTTTCGCATTGGCGCAACCCCCGGCACAAACGCTGACAACCAGGATGGCCAGCAGAACTTTTAATCTAATCGAGAAAGTCTTCATACTTATCTTATCCACAAAAAAATGCCACCAAAGCCGCCCGTCCGCTAAACCTTTTCCGGCACGGGGCAAACGAACGGTTTGCGGTATTCGCGGTGCAGTATCTTGTTGGCCGCGGTGCTATTCATGAACACTTCCTTATTCGGGTCGAACTGCAGCAGCGGGCCCATCGACATCGGGTACTTGTCCAAATCGACGCCGTTATCTTTGAAATGCCGAACGGTCCGATTCAGCGTCAAAATGTTATTGTCCCGGCTCTTTACCTTTTCCAGCACGGCTTTGGCCTCCTTAACGGAAACTTTGTTCTTTTCGCCGAGATAATAGCTGATGTTGGCCAAATGCGCAAGTGCCGCCGAGAGATGGCCCTGGAAAGCATCGGAGTTGAGGTCTTCGGCTTTACGGCTGCGAACGGCCTGAACAAAGTTGTCGAAATGGTCGCCGCCGCCTTTGAATGCTTTGACCAGCTTGCCCTTGAGCTCGAACACCATGCAAT
>DAOVMB010000027.1 GCA_030630905.1 Sedimentisphaerales bacterium | reverse complement strand
TATTAATTTTACTTGGTATTGCCAGTAATGGATGCTATAGGAAACAAAATATTAATTCCCGGACTGACGTTCTTGTCAATATTTACGATTGGCACCGCAGTTCTTATAATAAGGGGGCAAAGAAGAAAGGCGCTGGAAACCAGACTTCAGGAGGGCACTTGGACAGGAACGGACACAAAGGATTCTCGCAAGAAAAAGTCAGGTTTGTTGCAATTTCTTGAAAAAATAGGCAATATTGCTTCTCATGGACGTGCGAGCACAGAACTCTGGGAAGAGCTTGTCCGGGCGGGATTTTTCAGTTCAGCCGCACCTTCAGTATACACAGGAATTAAAATGTTGCTGTTTTTTGTTGGGCTTGTATGCACGGCGATATTGGTTATGCCCATGGAGGTTCCTGCTACAACGAAAATGACTTATGTTTTTCTGGGGGGAATATTTTTATTCTTTGTGCCTAATGTAATATTGAAGGCACGATTGAAAAAACGACAGAATGAAATCCGCCAGCATTTGCCTGAAGCAATTGACATGCTCGAGATATGTGTCTCTTCAGGAATCGGTTTGAGTATGGCTTGGAATATCGTTGCCGATGAAATTCAACATGTCAGTCCGATATTGGCCAATTCAATGGGACTGACTAATTTTGAGATTCATCTTGGAGTTAGCCGTGTAGAGGCAATGCGACACATGGCAGATCGCACCGGTGTGGACAGACTGTCTTCGCTGGCAGCAATATTGGTCCAGACTGAGCGATTCGGAACCAGCATCGCTACTACGCTGAAAGTGTTTGCTACTTCAATGCGAGAGGAACGATTTTTTGAAGTGGAAGAGCACGCGGAAAAGATAGCAGCGAAGTTGATGATACCTATGGTTCTGTTTATTTTTCCGGCAATATTTATCGTAACTGTCGGGCCGGCAGTTATAGCTATATCCGAAAGTTTCGGAACCTGGTAGGATCGAACAAGAAAATTAAATTAAGGAGAATATTCTATGAAACTGCACATGATGATAATGACTGTTTTATTCTGCATATTTACAATTGGGTGCCAGGAGAATATGGAGAAAAGTCCAAGCAATCACCTTGTAAACAGCCAGCTTGTGAATTCTTACAATGATATCGCAATACAGAATGCGATAGTTTCCCAACATACTCTCTTCCCATATCATTTTGTTAAAAACGGAGCAGAGCTTAACGAACTTGGTCAAAGAGATATTGCGGCGTTGACAAGCCACTTTATGAAACACCCTGGACAATTGAATATTCGAAGGCATAATACTACTGCAGATCTTTACGAAGCTCGGGTAAACATGGTCCATGAAAGACTGCAAGAAGCAGGCATTGATATGGAACGTATTAGTATTTCAGATAATATGCCTGGAGGTTCGGGTGTAGCTTCGGAAAGGATCTTGATTATTTTGGAGCAAGCATCAAAGGGCGCTTCATCGGGGACCTCAACAACATTTACTTCTGGGACTAAGTAATGGCGGATATACGATCTGGAAGATTAGATATAGCGATTTTACTTTGTATGGTGGGATTTCTTTGTGTGCTCTATGTGGGAGGTTGCTCAGAGTCTGCCGGTTCCGGGCAGAGTACGGATTGGGCTATGAATAAGTCGGAGCTTGAATTTCAAACACAAGGCAATAACCCCCCCACAGTAAAAACGCTTAGTGCCATGGCTCAAATTCTTGCTGCACAAGGCAGGGACTCGGAATGTGAATATGTGTTGAAAAGAATTATACAGGATAATCCTAAATATCTTCCTGCATACAACAGCCTTGCAGAACTGCAAATGCGGCAAGGCAAGACAAATGCAGCGATTGAAACGCTCCGGCACGCCCTTGCCATTAATCCCGAGGATACTGTGCTGTTGAATAATCTGGGCATGTGCTGGATAGTCCGGCGCGATTACGAAACTGCTCTGAAGATGTTTACCAAGGCTGCAGGTATCCTGCCCGAAAATGTGAAATATCGGGCGAACATGGCTGTCGCGCTGGGCTTAATGGGCCGCGATGAAGAATCATTATCTTTATTCAAACAGATACTGCCTGATGATCAGGCAAATCACAATTTGAGTATACTTCGGAAAGATAAATAGCTACCTGAGTTTGAATTAAAGGTGTCCGGTACTTTTACGAGGTCTTCCTCTCGGCCTTAATGTTGACTGCAACTCCAAACGTGCCGCAGTCCTTTCTGTCCAGTTCATCTGACCGAATGGGACGCCTCGTTTCACGCTCTTTTCTATACGATCCAACTCCGTCTCAGTGAAGTCCTCACGTAAAAGTCCGGCCCAATTCGAAGGCAACTCGACCGGACCGTCACTCAATGCAAACGGGCAGTCGTAACCCTGGCGAACGGCAAGGCTGGACCAGAGCCAGTCGCCGGCCTGCCCTACCAGGCTGGCCCGTAACGGATTGGTTTCGATATAACGCAACACCGTCAGATAATGCGAATCGTCCTGCACCGGAAAGCTTTTGAACCGGCCCTGGTATAGGTGCCCTATTCCGACAGTCCCGTGCGAAGCGTGATATCGTTGCGTGTGCGTAAGGCTGATCCAACGCATAAACTCCGACAGATCGCCATCCTTACGCGGCCACAGCAGCAGGTGCCAGTGATTGCCCATAATGCAATAGCCGCAAATTCGCATGGAAAACCGCTCTGTACCCTCAGCCATGATTTGCTCGAAAGCGAGAAAGTCATCATCCTTTCGAAATATGCGAAGGCGGCCGTTGGCCCGATTGAGCACATGATAAACATATCCACCCAATGTTATCCTTTTTGGTCTCGACATATGAGTGATTCTACATGTAGGATGAACAATATCAAGCCTAAAAAGTACCGGACACCTTTAATTCCCCCCCTTTAATTCCCCCGTCACCATCGTCACCAAGACGACGGAACTTGGTCTTTGAACCTGCCGCGGTACCATTTGAAATAATCCTTTATCGGTCTGGTAAGGTTTAGCCTAACTTCGCCTGTATTTGGATCGTAGTAGTAGCCTCCCTTGTCATTCAACTGCCGATACTCCGGGACGTCGCTTTGCTTCTCTGAGTTCAAATCCACATACATGTCTGGCGCTCTTAAGTAACCACGTTTATTCCGAACATATCGACGAAACTCGTCTAATGAGTCAGGATACCGTCCGTTATGTTCAAGAAAAGCTTGGATGCTTTTTCTTGTAACTCCCAGATGTACTTTGGTTACCTTTATTCGGTTTTCGCAACGGTTGTTGTACTCGACCTTAACAGCGAATACCACTAGCATTAATACTAATGCGCCTATGATGACAAAAGCATAAGGTCTTCCTTTCATTTTGATTTGATACCTCACTTACTTCTAAGTTTCGTATTGACTTCTCAATTGTACGGTCATTTGCGTATTATGCGACCAAGGTCTTCCCATTCCGGATTTATGTACCTGGAGCGGGAAGATTCACTACTTCTTTCCAGTTCAATCTCGACAAAACGACTGAATGGCCACCCTGGTGGCCACGACAATATTACCCATTGGCCCCTTTCGATGTTGTAAGGTATTGCAACTGCTTTACCAGTACATCCGACTACTGTAGCGTCTGGCAAGATCTCCTTGAACGCATATCCAACAGATTCCTTTCCCCCTTGGGCACTCCAACAGAAATACAGGCCGATATAGGCGTCAGGTGTAAATCTTGCCTTCACAAGATCCTCAAATGAAAAATCCTCAGGATCCATCCCAGTCCACTCACAGAAGGCATTGTGTTCTTCTGTTAATAATAAGGAATCCCCGGTTGAGTCCATGTCCAATAGACCAGTGACCCACTCTAAATCATCCTCTGGCCCTATAGAGAAAAATCCCCCGACTCCGTGGGCAATTATTTCTAAAGATACAATCCGATCGGTTGGGTCCATGTCAGGTCCAAATATGGCGGCGTAAAGTTGCCATCGCGATCCTACTTGATACGTAAGCGTACGTCCACTCTCAAGCTTTATGATTACGAACGGATCATCGTAAAACTTACTTAGTCTATCATATGCTCCATTTATTTTATCTTTTAATGCATCAACATCAACTGTAGGAGAAATAAGGTTATAAGCTAACCCACTGGGATCTACACGTCCGACTGGATTATTTCCACAATACGCATACAAGTTCATGCCGTCGCCGTATCCAATCGGATCTGCCTGGAGAAATCTACCCGTATATGGATTATAGTAGCGAGCTCGGTTGTAGTAAAGACCTATTTCGATGTCGAATCTTCGGCCGGCGAACATGTAGGGATTGGGGTGGTTGATGTCTTCGATAGCGACCTGGCCGTAAACGGAGTATTCGTAGGTCTGGACGGTATCGCCGGACGAGTCGCTGAGGGCCACGACGGAGCCGAGGGCATCATAGTGATAGTAATAGACGGCGTTACTGTCGGCCACCTCGATCATACAGACCGGCTGGTCGATGCCCGGGCCGTAGATGTATTTACGCAGAAGGTTGTTATTGCCATCGTATTCGGCTATCACGTGGCCGCCGTCATACAAGTACCGGGTGCTAAAACCATCGACCTTCTTTTCACTGCGCCGGCCATATAGATCATGTTTGTAGTCAATCGTCTGCCAATTAGATGGATCCTGCTCCGGCGAAGGCCCCGACCACTGTACGAAGTCCACCCAGCCACAATCGTCACCATCTTCTCCGCTGGAGTCCTTGACATAGACCCATTTTAGCGTGTGGATGCCGGAACTGAGAGTATATGACTTCTGCTGCCAGTCCTGCTCGCCGGTGATTGAGTGCTGGAGGGTGCCGTCGATATAAAACCTCAGATAATCGGAGCCGGATTCGGATGAGACCTTCCAGTGGAATTTTATCGTTTCGGAGCTGTCCGACTCGACTATTGTCTGTAGACAGCCTTCCTCGGTGTTGTCGGTGTCGACAATGTACATAGCATCGCCATCGTAGTAGTACTCATCGTCGGTACCCGATGAAGTAAACCAGCTTCCATCTCCGCTCTCGGTGAATTTCAGATGAGAGTCCAGCGCCTCGCTATTCTCATCGGGCGGGATAACCAGCGAGCCGGTTCCGACTACCAATCCATCCACCCAGCTCTTATCGTCGCCGCCATCTCCGCTGGAATTCTTGATATATTCCCATTTGAGCGTACGGGAACCGGCGCTTAGACTGTAAGATTTCTTCTGCCAGTCCTGCTCTCCGCTGATTCTGTCCTGTTCGGCACCGTCAATAGAGAACTTCAGATAGTCATAGGTCTCTTCGGATGAGACCTTCCAGTAGAACGAGACCTTGTCCCCGGCGACGGCGGTCACCGTCGTCTGCATCCATGATTCCTCATCGTTGGAGATCGAGCCACCCCCTGGACATGGCCTGGTTTCGTCGGCGAGAAACAAAGAAACACAAAAAAAAGTTCTGTTCTTGCATAGTTCAGTGGCTTTTGTACAATAACAGCCCATTATAAGCATCGTTGAAGGTGCCGAATGGAGAGTATGGACTGTAAGCTTTATTGTGTTCCGGCTCACCTTATTTTCAGGACATAAAATACAGGGCATGTAGATGAATCTTGACCCAACAAGAATGACGGATTGGCAGATAGCAGAAGCTGCCGAACAAACCATGAAACCCATCCGCTGGCTTGCCGAGGAGATGGGCCTGCAGAAAGATGAATTGATCCCAAGGGATCGCATGTTAGCCAAAGTTGACTATCAAAGAGCCCTTGCCCGGCTGGCGGACGGCCCGACGGCAAAGTACATAGATGTGACCGCCATTACGCCGACGCCTCTGGGCGAAGGAAAGACGACCACTACCATGGGCCTGCTTGAGGGTCTGGGCAAGCTGGGCAAGCGAGCGATCGGGGCAATCCGCCAGCCCAGCAGCGGCCCGACTTTCAATATCAAAGGATCCGCCGCCGGGGGCGGTCTGGCACAATGTATCCCTCTAACTCCCCTGTCCATTCGCCTTACAGGCGATATCGACCATATTACAAACGCCCACAATCTCGCCATGGTCGCCCTGACCTCGCGTATGCAGCATGAGAGAAACTACGATGACGCCAGGTTGGCGAAAAGCAAGCTGACGCGGATAGATATCGATCCCGAACGGATTCAGTCCAAATGGGCCATGGACTTCTGCGCCCAGGCGCTTCGCAATATCAGGATCGGCCGGGGCGGAAAAATGGACGGCTTCGATATGGACTCAGGCTTTCAGATTGCCGCCTCAAGCGAGGTCATGGCCATACTTTCCGTCGCAAAGGATCTCAAAGACCTGCGGGAGCGTATAGCCAAAATCGTGCTGGCCTACGACAAGAAGGGTAATGAAGTCACAACAGCCGACCTTGAGGTTGACGGTGCGATGACCGCCTGGATGGCCGAAGCGATACACCCAACTTTGTTACAGACCATCGAGGGCCAGCCCGTATTCGTACACGCAGGTCCGTTTGCGAATATCGCAATCGGGCAAAGCTCGGTCATCGCCGACATGATCGGAACAAAATTGGGCGAATACCATGTAACCGAGAGCGGCTTCGGCGCCGATATCGGTTTCGAGAAATTTTGGAACTTGAAGTGCCGCATATCAGGCCTTACACCCGACGCCGTCGTCATCGTCGCAACTATCCGCGCCCTGAAAATGCACGGCGGAGGCCCCGTGGTCAAACCCGGAATACCACTGAGCGAGGAATATACCACCGAAAACCTCGAACTTCTCGAAAAAGGATGCGAAAATCTCATCGCCCATATCGAAACGGTGAAGAAAAGCGGAGTTCAGCCCGTAGTCTGCATCAACCACTTTCAAACCGACACTGTGGCCGAAACAGAGCTTGTCCGAAAAGTCGCCGAACAAAACGGTGCTTTAGCTGCGGTCTCGCAGCATTGGCTCAAAGGCGGCGAAGGAGCCATCGAACTGGCTGAAATGGTGATTGCGGCCTGTAACAGGGAAAATAATTTTGAATTTCTTTACGATTCAAATACTCCGCTCGGAACACGCATCGAACGAATCGCCAAAGAAGTATACGGTGCAAGCGGCGTAACTTATACGGACAAGGCTCATGCAAAAGTTCAGGCCCTGGAGACCGACCCGGCCGCCAAAAACCTGGGGACCTGCATGGTCAAGACGCATCTTAGCTTGTCGCACGATCCGGCCATCAAGGGCCGACCAACCGGCTGGGAGCTTCCCATTAGCGATGTTCTGGTTTATAAAGGCGCCGGCTTTATCGTGCCGGTCGCCGGAGATATTAAGCTTATGCCGGGAACAGCTTCCAATCCGGCTTTCCGCCGTATCGACGTCGACGTCAATACGGGAAAAGTACAAGGCCTGTTTTAATGAACTTCTCATTTTTCGGCCATGTTGAAATGACAAGTCGCTTAGATGTTCAGGGAGAAATCGATGACAGCACAAATCATTGACGGCAAGCAAATCGCCGCTGATATGCGGGCGGAACTCAAAGCTGAAGTCGCCAAATTAAAAGCACAGCATATTGTTCCCGGCCTTGGCGTTATCCTGGTCGGCGAAGATCCCGCTTCACAATCCTACGTCACAGCCAAAGAACGAGCCTGCGACGATATGGGGATATACTCCGACGATAATCGCCTGGCCGTAGACATTTCGCAGCAGCAGTTGATGTCGCTGGTCGAGAAGATGAATAAGGACCCGAAAATCAACGGGATACTGGTACAATTGCCTTTGCCCAAAGGTCTCGATGAATCGGAAGTTCTGCTGGCGATTGATCCGGCCAAAGATGTCGATGGATTTCATCCGGTGAACGTCGGTAAAATGGTTGTGGGCGAAAAGGCGTTTCTGCCCTGCACGCCACACGGAATTATCCAACTATTGATTCGCAATGGCGTAACAATCGAAGGCGCCGACGTCGTCATCGTCGGACGAAGCAACCTGGTCGGCAAGCCCCTGGCAAACATGCTGATCCAGAAAAAGCCCAATGCAAATGCCACTGTGACCGTTTGCCATACCCGGACAAAAGACCTCAGTTCTCATACAAAACGAGCGGATATACTCATCGCCGCTGCCGGCCGACCTAATACCATTACCGCAGATATGGTTAAAGAAGAAGCGGTAGTCATTGACGTCGGCATCAACCGCATCGAAGATTCGACGAAAAAAAGAGGCTATCGCCTTGTCGGCGACGTGGATTTCGAGGCGGTCAAGGAAAAAGCTTCGCTAATAACCCCTGTTCCCGGCGGTGTAGGCCCCATGACAATAACGATGCTGCTTTACAACACCGTTGAATCCGCAAAGCGGGCTGCAGGAATCGATGTAAGTAAGTAGCCATAGCTGAAAAAACGCTTCATCCGGATAATGCATAGGTGGACCGGACAAATCGACTCCTTGGAGTTGTCTTGAGAGAAAAATCGTTTGGGCAGAGGCGTAAATTTGGGCAGGCGGGGGGAATCCCCAAAAAATTTTAGGAATATTGTTTACCTCGTTTGCTGCTTTCGTATAATACCAAACTCCGTTCGACAAAATACTTTGAAAACAAATACGGGTTCTTTAAGAAAAAAGACCATAAAGAAAAATATGCCGCTTAATGCTGCCGGTTTGCTGATTATCGCACCTATTATACAGCATCGGCGAAACAATACCTAAGGAATTCATAACAGAAAGGAATGCACAATGAGAAAACCACAAGTTTTATTGAGCCTGATGTTACTGGCATGCATCGGAACAATTAGCCTAGCAGCCGATAGTGATGATCTGGCAAAGCAGAATGCCGAACTTAGGCAGAAAGTCGAGAAACTTGATAAGGATCTGCAAGAACTCAAAAAAGCGGTCAATCCGGAAACAACAGCAGCACTGGCGCTAAAGCCGGTTTTGTCGAGTCTTGATATCCAGTTTTACGGGTATCTGAAATTCGACGCCGCCTATGATACTTCGCGGATAGATAACGGTAATTATGCCAAGTGGGTTGAATCGGAAAGTCCTAATGATGACGATGACCAGTTTAACATGACAGCCAACCAGAGCCGGTTCGGGATGAAAATCAACGGGCCGAACGGAGAAGCCATGAACACCAGCGGACGAGTCGAGGTGGATTTCTATGAAGGCGGCTCAGAGAATAAAGCGCGTTTGATGATGCGGCACGCATACATGAAGCTGGATTGGCCTGAGAATCGGTTTAATATTATCGCCGGCCAGACATCGGACGTCATCAGCCCACTATTGCCCTCCACGGTAAACTACAGCGTCTGCTGGTGGACGGGGAATATTGGATATCGGCGCCCTCAGATAAGGCTGACCAAAGAATTAGGCTTCGAGGCGGGCGGATTTTTAAAGCTCGAAGGTGCCTTAGCCAGAACAATAGGACAAAATTCGATCAGCGGGACCGATTCAGGCGAAGATGCCGGTTTTCCCACTTTTCAGGGCAGGGCCAGTATAACGCTTCCTATGTTTGGAGCACAAGAAGCTACAATAGGTCTGTCCGGGCACTGGGGCGAGGAAGAGTATGATACTACAACCAGCGGTCAGGATAAAGAATTCGAGACATGGTCTATAAACCTGGATTACACTCAACCAATCTGTAAAAAGGTAAAAATCAAGGCCGAAGTGTTCACCGGCAAAAACCTGGACGCCTATCTGGGCGGGATCGGCCAGGGCGTTACTATATCCGGGGCCAATCAATACGAAGAGATCGGCAGCCAGGGTGGCTGGATTGCTGCAAGTCTGGGGCCGTGGGATACAAAGCGGTTCAACGTAGGTGTTGCGATGGACGATGTGGAACGCGGTAATGTCAACGATGGTGGTCGGACTTTAAACCGCTCTGTGTTCGGGAACGTATATTGTGCCCTTAACAAGCAAACTGATATTGCCTTCGAACTCTCACACTGGCGGACCAAATACCGAGGCCCCGGCGATGGAGAGAGCCTGCGTGCACAAATGGCCCTGATTTACAAATTCTGAAAAGGAGCTTTTTTCGGTTGACATGGTTAGGAGATTCAGGTAGATTTCCACCTTAAATCCTTCTCTATACCAAGAGAATAGTGAGGATGTATCTATTAAAATCAAGCATAAAAATAGATTACTGTACCAATAATGCGCTAAAGAGCATAAAAAAAGGCAATTAAAGCACAATAACATTAAATTACATAAAGGAGAATCCATGGGACAAGAAAAAGCAATTGACTCTCTGATGAGCGAGGAACGAACATTTCCGCCGCCGGAGCAAATTAAAGCCAATGCTTATGTCAACAGCATGGAGCAGTTCCAAGAGATGTGGGAAAGGTCGATCAACGACTCCGATAACTTTTGGCTTGAGCAGGCAAAGAGCCTCCATTGGGATAAGGAGCCAACAAAGGCTCTGGAATACACATGGGATACGAAGAGCCGTAAGATTGAGCATACATGGTTCGCAGACGGCCAACTAAACGTCTCATACAACTGCCTGGATCGCCATCTCGGAACCCCGACCGCAAAGAAAACCGCACTGTTGTGGCAGGGTGAGGCGGAAGACGCTGTTAAGAAATTCACCTACGAACAGCTTCACAAGGAAGTCTGTAAGTTTGCTAACGTCCTGAAGTCAAAGGGTATAACAAAAGGAGACCGTGTGGCGATTTATATGCCAATGGTCCCGGAACTCCCGATTGTTATGCTGGCATGTGCCCGCATCGGCGCGATTCACTCGATCATCTTCGGCGGATTCAGCGCAGATGCAATCGAGGGCCGCGTCAACGACTCCGACTGCAAAATGCTGATTACATCCAATGTTTCGCTGCGTGCCGGAAAACACATCAAACTAAAGGATATTTCCGATGTTGCATTGGAAAAGACACCTACAATTGAAAATGTTGTAGTCGTCAAAGTCAATGAAGAGCCTTGTGGTATGAAAGACGGCAGAGACGTATGGTATCACGATGAGATGGCCGATGCATCCGAAGAATGCGAAGCCGTACCGATGAATGCTGAGGACCCGTTGTTTATCCTCTACACATCCGGCTCAACCGGCAAACCCAAGGGCGTCGTCCACACAACAGGTGGATATTTGCTGCACACCACACTTACTCATAAAATCATTTTTAATATTCACGACGATGATATTTACTGGTGCACCGCCGATATCGGATGGGTCACAGGGCACAGCTATATTGTCTATGGCCCGCTTGCAAACGGCAGCACCTCGCTGATGTTTGAAGGCGTTCCCACCTACCCGGACGCCGGTCGATTCTGGCATATTTGCGATAAGTTCGGCGTTACAATTTTCTATACGGCACCGACAGCCATCAGGGCACTGATGCGTCTCGGCGACGAATGGCCCGCCAAATATAAGCTGGACACGATGAGGATTCTCGGCACGGTAGGCGAGCCGATCAATCCGGAAGCCTGGATGTGGTATTACGATAAAATCGGCCGAAATAAATGCCCCATCGTCGATACCTGGTGGCAAACGGAGACCGGCGGATTTATGATTACACCAACGCCTGGCGCCCATACCCTGAAACCGGGTAGTGCCAGCCAACCTTTCTTCGGCGTTGATGCGGTCGTTTTGCGCGACGATGGAAGCCAATGCGATACAAACGAAGGCGGCAAGCTGTGCATCCGTAAACCGTGGCCCGGAATGATGAGAACAATGTGGGGCGACCACGACAGGTTTGTGGATACATACTTCACTATGTATGACGACATCTACTTTGCCGGCGACGGCTGCCGAGTTGATCCGGATGGTGATTACTGGCTCATGGGCAGAATCGACGACGTCGTTAACGTGTCCGGCCACCGTATCGGCACTGCCTAGGTCGAAAGTGCCCTTGTAAGCCACGAAAAAGTTGCCGAAGCCGCAGTTACGCCCGTCCCCCATGAAATCAAGGGGCAGGGTTTATATGCTTTCGTAACACTTATCGGCGGTATCGAGGAAAGTGACGAGCTGAAGAAGGAGCTTATATTGCACGTGCGAAAGGAGATTGGTCCGATCGCAGCGCCTGAAGCGATTCAGTTCGCGCCGGCACTTCCGAAGACTCGCTCCGGCAAGATTATGCGGCGCATCCTGCGCAAAATCGCCGAGAAAAATACGGACAATCTCGGTGATATTTCAACGCTGGCCGACCCGCACGTGGTCGAGTCCCTGATTAAAGGCCGAGGCGAGTAAAATGCCTTCTTAAAAAAGACTCAGAGCCGGGTGCACACAACCGTGTGCATCCGGCCTATTTTATTGAAAGGAAGATTATGGCCGGGCAGAAGGTTATGAATAGGTGGTTGGTGGTGGTTGGCGGAATCCTGATCCAATTGTGCCTTGGAGCGATTTATGCATGGTCGGCATTCACGAAAAAGCTGACGGAAGCCCCGTTCAGCTTTACGAAACTGCAAACACAACTTGTCTTCTGCGTTGGCCTGGCAACCTTTGCGGTCGTAATGGCTTTAATTGCGGGAAAATGGCAGAAAAAGGCCGGGCCTCGAATCGTCGCTATGACAGGTGGAATCGTACTTGGCGCCGGTTATCTGATCGCAGGCTTTTCGGGCAACAGTTTCGCCGGCATTCTCATCGGCATCGGACTCATGGGCGGTGCCGGAATCGGGCTTGCCTACGTATGCCCCATCGCGGCTCTTGTAAAATGGTTCCCCGACAAGAAAGGGATGATCACGGGGCTCGCCGTTGCCGGCTTTGGTTTTGGCGCGCTGATATGGATCAAGCTGACGAGCGGCTTTCAATTCGGGCCTATCGACCTGACCCCCGGCTGGGCCGGTCTATACGGCGCCGGTTGGG
>DAOVMB010000092.1 GCA_030630905.1 Sedimentisphaerales bacterium | reverse complement strand
GCGTGATGCGTATTGCGAAAGGGAATTTGAAAAAACAAAGCCAATTTATAAAGGGTCAAAATAACGCTACGTCATTGCAGGCAATGGTTTATGGAGATTTTAATGGTCGGAGGCTGCGAAAAAACAAAGCCAAACAAACCCAATTTCATGCTCCCGCACTGCCCAAAGGAGCGGCAAGAAACAAGAGTGTCAGTAACTTTTCGGGAATTGGATTGCCGGAAAGCTTGAATTTTTTGATGGATCCTTGGATTTATGATCCATTCGACTTCGCTCAGGACAAGTTTATGATTTACGAATGCGGCTTCGCCGATTAAAATTCTTCAATCGTGGCGAGGCCGTCTCGGCCTTGCGTCCCGTTGGCATCTTGCCAACGGAATGAAACAAGGGCAAGATGCCCTCGCCACATCGTAAATCGTAAATCAGATGTATAAGGAATCGGTCAATTGAGTACAAAACAGAATCTCGAAGAAAACTCGGAATTTGTCCCACAATTCGATAAAAACGGCCTTATAACCGCCATAGCTCAGGAT
The DNA here is from genome assembly GCA_030630905.1 of Sedimentisphaerales bacterium. Taxonomy (GTDB): domain Bacteria; phylum Planctomycetota; class Phycisphaerae; order Sedimentisphaerales; family Anaerobacaceae; genus JAFGPJ01. Next base: position 7,424 of record DAOVMB010000092.1, on the reverse strand, counting down.
TCCCGGACGGGCCAGGTGCTCATGGTCGCTTATATGAACCATCAGGCACTTGATGCTACAATACAATCAGGATACGCCACATATTTCAGCAGATCACGCCAAAAATTGTGGAAGAAAGGCGAAGAGAGCGGCCACCGGCAAAAAGTGGAACAAATACTTGTCGATTGCGACCAGGACTGCCTGATTATTAAAGTGACCGTTGATGCCGGACAGTGCCACGTGGGCTATCAATCCTGTTTTTACCGGGCATTGGTTCGTGTAGGGGCGGTTCGCGAACCGCCCATACAACTGGAGTTTATAGCAAAAAAAGTCTACGATCCGGAAGAGGCCTACAGAAAATAGCGCCAAAAAGCACATCCGGCACAGCAGATTTGTGCCATACGCAGAGAAAAAGCAGATTTCGGTGCTTGCCTTCGAACAGAACAAAAAAACGCCATACTGCAATTTTTTCTTGTTTTTGCTGTAATAATGCGTTACGATTCTGCCGATACTGGCACTGTATGTATTAGTGAGGAGTGGCACGGACGCGGTTTTTCTCTCATTGCGTGGTTGTTGCTCCTTAGTAATATATGGAATGTCCGGAAAGGAACGTTTCAAAATTGAAAACCAGTTATTGTTTTTGGAGGATTTTATTATGAAATGGTTTAGTTCAAATTTAGTGTTGGTTTGTGGGTTGGTTTTAGTACTCGGTGCCGCAAACGTCGCATCCGGCGCTGTTCCGCCCAATAACGACTGCGACGATGCAAAGGGGGTCAGTAATGTAACAAACCTGTCATTCGACACTACAGATGCAACGTTCGATGGCCCCGGACACTATATTAACAGTCCAAACATATGGTATTGCTATACTGCCACTTGCACCGGTTGTGCAACCGTCAGTCTGACCGGCAGCAACTTCGATACCAAGCTTGCCGTCTATGATGGGTGCGGTTGTTATCCGAGCCTGGAAGAAATGATTAAAAGCAACGACGATTTTAACGGCCAACAATCGCAAATCACTTTCCCTGTAAAGGCCGGCGACAAATACCTGATCGAGATCGGGGGATTCAATCCCACAGTAACAGGCCAGGGTGTATTAAATATCAGTTGCGACGTGCTAACCACTCAGCCAACCAACGACAACTGCAGTAATCCAAAGGAAATCGGCAACGTAACAGAGTTGCCGTTCACGACCATCTGCGCGACGTTTGACGGACCGGGTCATTACTTTACCAGCCCAAACCTCTGGTATCTTTTTACGGCCGGGAGCACAGGTGAAGTCACTGTCAGCCTCCTTGGCAGCGAGTTTGACACTGCGCTCGTCATCTACGACACCGGCGCTTGTTATCCGAAGCTGGGTGATATCATTGAGCGAAATGACGACTTCGGCGGTTTTCTTCAGTCTCAGATCACCTTCCAGGCAACCGCCGGCAACCAATACCTGTTCGAGGTTTTGGGTTACAACTCCGACGAAGTCGGTGAGGGAGTATTAAATATCAGTGCCGGGGGCGAGCCGCCAGCATCCAATAATGACGAGTGCTATCATGCAAAACCGATCGGCGACGTAACGGACCTTCCTTTTGACACAACCAGTGCTACGCAGGACGGCCCACATCACTGCTTGTATAGTCCGAATCTCTGGTATTGCTATACCGCTCCGTGCACGGGTGAGGTGACCGTCAGTCTGGCCGGCAGCAGCTTCGATACCATGCTCGCCGTGTACGACGGATGCGATTGCGAGTCAGCCGAAGACAATATGATCGAGTGCAACGATGACACCACAATCAGCCGTCAGTCGGAAATCGTTTTTGATGCCATCGCAGGCAACCAATACCTGATCGAGGTTGGGGGGTACGGCAACGAAACCGGTCTGGGCCTGCTGAGTGTCAGTTGTGATGGAATTATGCCTGATCCGCCATCCAAGGATGACTGCGAACATGCAAAAGCGATTGGCGATGTAAAAAACCTGCCGTTCGACACAACTGGTGCGACGTTCGATGGTTCCGGCCTCTGCATGACCAGTCCGAATATCTGGTACTGCTATATTGCTACGTGCACCGGCGACGTCACCGTCAGCCTGGCCGGCAGCAGCTTCGATACGATGCTCGCCGTATATGACGGATGCGAGTGCTACCCAGTCTCGAATGACTTGATCGAATGTAACGATGACGCCGGCGCAGGTTATCAATCAGAAGTCACCTTTGCTGCGATCGCAGGCAACCAGTACCTGATCGAGGTTGGAGGCTATGGCTCTGAGAACGGTGAAGGTTTGCTGACTGTTAGTTGTATTGGAGTCGTACTTCCAGGAAAATCGGACCTTGGCGACGCCCCCGACAGCACAAATAATTACGACAGACAAATGTGCGCATATCCCGCCAGCCATACTGGATTACCATACTCAATCAAGGCCAATTACCCGACCGTATTTGATGATGGCAGCGGGACAGGGCCTTACGGGCCGGTCCATTTGAATGATGAGATGGTGGCATATCTGGGTAAAACAATCACCAGGGAAATCGAAGCCGACACTGGTCCCGACGAGGACGGCCATAACAATATCAGGCCTCAACTCAGCTCTGCGAATGTTGACGCCGGCGACGATAGTATTAATCGCACCTCGGTCAGTCTGCCAAATTGTTGCTGGACCACAATTGAATATGAGGTTACTGTTGTCAACCCGAGCGTCGACCTCTGGGTAAATATCTGGCTCGACTGGAACCGTGATGGTGACTGGGACGATGTTGTCGATTGTCCCGAAGGTCCCGCACCGGAATGGGCAGTGCAGAACCAGTTCCTGTTCAATCTGCCGACAGGGCTAAATAAAATCACCTCATCGGCATTCCTGCCCTGGCATCCCGAGGACATAGAACATATCTGGATAAGAATCACTCTTTCAGAGCAGCCATGGAAGACCGGCAGTAATCCCGGTGAGTTAGGCAATGCCGGCTCCGGACCCCAGGAAAAATACCTGATTGGTGAAACGGAAGACTACTACATCATCCCGGAGATGACCTGCTCGATATGCAAGGATCACGACGGCGATGGAGACATCGACATGGATGACCTGGTCTTTTACACGGCCGAGTGGCTTGAGAATTGTCCGTAGTACACAGTAAATTCTGTGGAATATACAATTCGGGCTGTGGGCACTTTGATGCTCACAGCCCTTTTTATTTCAGATGCGTAAGAATACTCCCAACCGCCCTGCCCGAATGAATGCCCGGCAGGTTGATTAAGTATGGTCTCGTGCTGAAACGCTGCTGGAATTTATGACAACAGTTTAGCCAGTTCTTTGGCGAAATATGTGATGACAATATCCGCCCCGGCGCGTTTAATGGAGGTCAGTATTTCCATCATTATCGCTTCGGTGTCTACAAGGCCCTCGACGCCGGCAGCATTCACCATCATATATTCGCCGGATACGTTGTAGGCGGCGATGGGACAATCGAAACGCTGCCTGGCTCTGTATATGATATCGAGATAAGCAAGTGCCGGTTTGACCATAACGATATCGGCGCCTTCCTCGATATCAAGAGCAATCTCGGCCATCGCCTCATCAGCGTTGGGAGGATCCATCTGGTACGCCCTGCGGTCGCCAAAAGCAGGCACCGACTCGGCGGCGTCCCTGAACGGGCCGTAAAACGCAGAAGCGTATTTCGCCGCGTACGACATAATAGCAACATTCTCAAAACCGTTCTCTTCCAGCGCCTCGCGAATGTACCTTACCCGGCCATCCATCATATCCGAAGGAGCAACGATATCGGCACCCGCCTGAGCGTGCGACAGTGCCGTCTTTGCCAGAAGCTCACAGGTCGGATCGTTATCGATCTTGCCGTTCTCTCGACTACGCTCGGGACATGCTTTTATCACGCCGCAATGGCCGTGGCTGGTAAACTCACAAAGGCAAACATCCGTAACGACCAGAAGCTCCGGCGCCGCCTGCTTGATTTCCCGAATCGCCCGCTGGACGACGCCGTTCTCGGCCCAGGCTTCCGAGCCGATCTCATCTTTCCTGCCCGGCAGGCCGAAAAGCAGCACGGCTGGTATCCCCAACGATGTCACCTCAGCAGCCTCGGTGGCAATCGTGTCCGGCGAAAAATGATAACAACCAGTCATCGACTTAATCGGCGCCTTAATGTCCTCGCCCTCGCGGACAAAAAGCGGGTAAACAAGGTCATCCACGCTCACACTCGTCTGACGCACCAGCCTTCGCATCGAAGGGCTGCTCCGCAATCTTCGCATCCTGTTCTTCGGAAAACCCATTATAGAACTCCTGTCTCGTATTCGATAATTCGGGATTTGCAGTTGTCGCCATCCAAAATTCATTTTCCCGCTTCTTCTATAGCATCAAGTAGTCCGTCGAGGGTATGTTCTTTAGCCATCACATCCACCGTGATACCAAGCTCTTTCAATCGTTCGGACGTTACCGGCCCGATCGATGCGCCTCTGACATTACCTGAATTTACCGCTTCGCTGCCAATTTGTTCGAAAAATCCATCGACCGAAGATGGGCTTGCAAACGTCAGCCAGTCGATTGCCCCTTCGCCGATTCCCTCAACCAGCCAGGCAGAGTCACTCTTTGCCGCTATAGCGGTATAAACCGCAACGTTATCAACTTGGGCCCCGGCTCCGGCTAATATTTCGAGAAGCTCGTTCGAAGCAAGCTTCGAACGCAGCAGCAATATCTTTTTGTTCTGCAAATTCGTAAAGCCGATCAACTGTTTGCCAAGCTCCCGGCTCGTAAAGACACCCGGCACAAAATCCGCTTTTATGCCAAACTCGCTCAACCTCTCTGCTGTTCTGCCGCCTATGGCAGCGACTTTCGCTGAACCGAAAACCCGGGCATCTTTGCCCAGGCTCTTCAGGGCATCAAAAAACGTGGTCACGCCGTTGCCGCTGGTAAAGACGACCCAGTCGTATTGCCCTATCTTCGTGAGAGTTCGCAGAAAATCGTTCGAGTCCGTCAAATCTTTGATTCGTATCGTCTCAAATTTCAGCGGATTTCCGCCCCGCCTAACGATCTTCGCTGCAAAGTCGGCGTTACCGGGAATATCTCGCGTCACGACGACGCTCCTGCCAAATAAAGGCCTTTTCGTGAACCAGTCGAACCTTATGTCGCTGGCCGCTGCGGCGCCGATGACCACAATCGCCGGCGGCTTTATCTTCTGCTTTTCACATTCCTCGTTGATTCGCTCAAGCGGCGCCCTGACCACTCGCTGATTCGGGAAAGTGGTGTTGGCGATAATCGCGGCGGGCGTATCCGCCGGCTTGCCATTGTCGATCAGTTGCCGGGCGGTTGAATCGAGCGTGCCCATCCCCATGTAAAAAACGATGGTGCCGGGAAATTTGGCCAACACCTCCCAGTCGATATTAGTATCCGTCTTGCCCGGCGATTCCCGGCCGGTCACGAAAGTCACCTGTGAACTGTACTCCCTGTCGGTCAGCATTATGCCGGAATAGGAAGATACCGCGACGGCGGCTGTCACGCCCGGCACGATTTCAAAATCGACGCCCGCCTCTATCAGGACGGCAAGTTCTTCCGCCACCCTGCCGAAAATACACGGATCGCCGCCCTTCAGCCGCACAACCGTCTTGCCGGCCGATGCCTTCTCGGCCAGCACCTTATTAATTTCATCCTGCGTGCACGAGCCTTCGCCGATCCGCTTGGGCACATGGATAATCTCAGCGTTCTTACTAACAAATTGCAGCAACGCCGGATTGGCTAACTTATCGTAAATCACGCAATCGGCCGTCTTAAGCACCTCGGCCCCGCGAACGGTAATCAAATCCGCCCGACCCGGCCCGGCTCCAACCAGATATACAAAACCCTTTTTCATAAATCAGTATTTAGTCGTTAGTGAATAGCATGTAGGGTGGGGCTTGCCCCACCAATTCTCTGGATTCCCGCTTCCGCGGGAATGACAATCTTCTTTTCACATGGCCAATATACCAAAAACACACACAAAATGCTATTGATTTTGCCTTTACCTCAATGGAGTTATGATTATCAAGCCAAAGAGAGCAATACGGTCATTTTTCGAGGAACGCGAGGACTTCTTTGCCGCCGGAAGCGAGAAGTTCGGTGGCGAGTTGTTCAGCAAGCTTCTCGGCTTCTGTGGCGGGGCCGGTGGCTTGGCGGGTGATGAAGTTCTTGCCCTGGATGTCCGATATGAAGGCGCGGATTTCTATTTCGTCTGCGGTGATTTTTGCGAAGGCCCCGACGGGGGCATGACAGCCGCACTGCATCGTGGTAAGTATCTTTCGCTCGGCGGCGGTTGTTGTTCTGGCGTTTTCGTCGTCGATGGCGGCGATGATTTCGTTCGCCTCTTCGTCATCGGCCCTGGTTTGAATACCCAGCGCGCCCTGGGCGGGTGCTGGGATGAATACCGCCGGGTCGAAAACGAAGGAGATTTTGTCGGCCAGGCCGAGCCGTTCCAGGCCGGCCCGCGCCAGCAGGATCGCATCGAATTGGTCCGTATCGAGCTTTCGCAATCTCGTGTGCACGTTGCCCCGAATCGGCGTCGGTTCAAGATCGGCACAGAGGTGTTTGATCTGGGCGGCACGACGCAGGCTGGAGGTGCCGATTTTCGCATCCTTTGGTAACTGGTCGATAGAATCTACCGGCTCTTTTGCCACCAGGCAATCTTCGACGAAATTCCTGTCGAAAACCGCTCCGATACACAGCCCTTCCCGCTGGGCGGTTGGCAGGTCCTTGAAGCTGTGGACTGCGAAGTCGGCCTCATGAGCCGTCAGGGCATCTTCTACCTGCGAGGTGAAAAATCCGGTCTCTTTAAGAGTCCACAGGGCGGTTCGCCTGTCCTGGTCGCCCGCGGTAGTAATTTCCTTGATTCTGATTTCCAAGCCGGGATGGATTTTTTTCAGCGTGGCGACGACATGCTCGGTCTGAGCGATAGCCAGCGCCCCGCCGCGTGTTGCAACTGTAAGAGACTTCATGAAAATCTTTCTAAAGGCACCCTCAAATGAATTTGGGGCTGAAATATTATTTCTTAGTCCCCTGTATATCCACACACTCCCACACGTGGCGAATTGACTATAGGCAGGAGCATCTCCTCATCGCATTCGTGCCCGGCAACACATTCATCGCACAGGCAGCTCTCGCCCTCCCACATACATTCGGTGCAGATGTGGGCGGCAGTTTTACCACAGGACATACAGGGATACGAAGGAGGCTCATTTCTTGCTAAAACTGCGATATCCTTGCCCTTGATTTGTTTTTGCTCCTGTGAGACCACCTTCAGCGTCAGATGAGTTGTAGAGCCAAAATCATACTCATGATAGAACTTCATCCCAGGACTAAGAACGGCATCCAATCTGGCCTTCATGTTTTCATCATCAAAATCTGCCATTGGTGCTACGGAATACATTTTGTCTTGAATGCTAAACATGCTCATGTGGCCACAGCATTCCAGCCAGATTCGTCTAAG
>DAOVMB010000024.1 GCA_030630905.1 Sedimentisphaerales bacterium | reverse complement strand
TTGCGCCAGTGGGCCTCGTGACTCGATTCGTCCCAGACGTTGACGTCAATGAAGTTGTAGTCCTTCTTGTAATTGTTCGAGCAGTAATATCCCGCCGCCCGGAGATATTCTGGGAAGCACTTTATCTTTTCAGGCAGTTTGACCTCGGAGCGCAGGTGCTGAGTCCCAAGCGACGTCGCATATACACCCGTGACCAGGCACGAGCGGGACGGCGCGCAGACAGGAGCGGTCGCAAACGCTTTTGTGTAGCGTACGCCCTCGCCGGCCAGCTTGTCGATATTCGGCGTGATGGCAAGTTCATCGCCGTAGCAGCCCAAGCGGGGACTGACGTCTTCGCAGGTAATCCAGAGTATATTGGGTTTTTCGCGGGGCGTTTTGACCTGGGCGATTCGCGAACCGGCCCGACATCCCGTCAGGGCGAGAGCGGAGGCGTACAGACCGGTCTTTTTCAGGAAGTCACGACGTGATTGAGAGGAATTATTCATGGTGATATTCTCCTTTTTTAGGAAGGTTTGGAAACTGCCCTCACTCCCGGCTTGCCGGGACTTTGAAATCCCGCAGACTGCGGACCTTAGTGCCATCCGGCCGGGTTAATTCTGCTACGAGCTGGTATTGACCTTCTTCTTTTGGAATTTCCATGTCGAAAAACAGAACTATTCTGCCGAGGCCATCGATTTGGCAGTTCTTTGATTTTTCGGCCACAGTTCTCCCATCCCGCTCGATGGCGAGGCGGACGGGCCCTCTAAATAGCGCGGGCAGGTCATTGATTAGCACTATCTCGAAGGTAAGGGCGGTTCGCGAACCGCCCCTACTGCCGGCGTCGAGCTGTTCGGCCCAGAAATCAATCATCAATCCAACGGGCGAAAATGCGTTGCGAACGTACCGCTCGAAGTTGGGCTCGAATGTGAGTTTTTCCAGGTCGATGAAATGGTCGCTCGTGGCGCCGCCTTCGGGGCGTGGTTTATCGCCGGCCCTCGAATAACCGAGTCCGCAAAAATGCAGCACGCCAGCACATTCGCGATGTGCCCTCCAGAATTCGGTAAGAGCGGCTAAATAGCGTGCATAAAGCAGTCGCCGGGCGGCAATGGTCGAATCGGGGCCAAGCAGTTTTTCGTAAACGCTCCCGGTCAGGCAGGTAGTGGTTCCATCTCTGTTTAGCCACAACCAGCCATACTCATTGATAATAATGGGCAGACGGTGGTTTTCCTGTTCCTTTCTAACTGACGGCCTGCCGGAAATCTTCGCCATATCCGACAGAGCAAATTTTCGGTCATCCGCCCAATAGTTCTTCCATAGCTTGGAAAAGAAATATGGATGCGTTTCAATACAATCGGCTTGGGACTGAGGTTCTGCCCAGCCATTGTCCCAGGGGCGATTGGACAAATCCAAATGGCGCACGGCGCGCAGGGCCTCGCCCGTCTGGTCGGTGACACTTTCATTTTGCGCATCCCAGATGACAACGCACGGGTGGTTCCACCGCTCCTGCATCCATTCGGTATATTCCGGGATGATCTTCTCGGCTACGGGTTTTTCCGGCGCCTTGCTCAGCAGCCAGATGGGAAACTCATCCTGAATCAAAAAGCCTTCTTCGTCTGCGATGTCGTACCAGATATCCGGCGGAAATCCGATGCAGTAGCGGATCGAATTCCAGTGCATGCTCTTGAATTTGCGATGCAGGTTTCGTACCCATTCGGCCCGCCAGGGTTTGTCGCCGCGTTCGGCGTCCTCGAAAAATCGATAAACACAAACATTTGTACCCCTCATGAAATACGTTTTTCCGTTCAGGACGGCTCTTCCGGTTTTTTTGTCGAACCTAAACGACCTCATGCCGAATCGTGTTTTTGTATCATCGCCCTCTGTAGCCAATTGCAACTCGTATAGGAACGGATCTTCCGGGCTCCAAAGATTACAATCCTTTATTGGAATCTCAAAACTCACGGTAAGCTTTCGTTCTCCAGCTGCATCGGCGATTCCTACAGCACCGCTTTCGACGTTTTTGCCGGTGCGCGCCTCACGCAATCGAAAGTGCAGATCGAAAGACTGCCGGGCGTCAATATTATCAATTTCCGCGACGACTTTCACTTTGCTATGCTCAATGTCCGGGATGACCTGAATTCGTTCGATATACGGAGCATCGGCCAGAATCAATTCGACCGAGTCGTATATGCCGGGGATGTAGAGATATTTCTCGAAGTCCCAGCCGGTCGGCATGCCCTCCGGGAGCGATTCGCGGTCGGCGCCGAGACGGACCACCAGCTCGTTCTGCAGACCGGGAGCATTTAGGAACAGCCTGACATCGAGCAGTGCCGGCGTAAAACACGGCAGATGCTCGCCGACGAGGCTGCCGTTAAGGAATACCTTCGTGCCGTACTTTGCCTTGTGAATCTTCAATATTGCTACGTCCGGAACAGCTTTATCTAAGGTAAAGGTTCGGCGATACCAGAACGCCTGGCGCCTCGGGCTTTTTTTGCCGACTTCTTCGAACGCGGGCTTTGCCATATCAACCAGACCCGGCACCGGAACCTTCCGGTTGAAAACGGTAGGAACCGAATCCATGCCGCCCTCGGCGATTTCCCACTTCCCGTTTAAGTCGATTACGAGTCTTCCGCTGGGTTCCAGCGTTTCCTGCTGTCCGGCCTGACCACAGCCTGCAAGACCGAACGATAACACTACGAAAATAATCAGCAACGCTCGTTTTAGCATCTTATGATTCCTTTCTCTGCCCTATTACCACCTTCTATTTGCATGGGAGATTCGGCCCTGCTTTACGAAACATTCCGGCCCAACGCCTCGAACATAGCCAGCACGTTTTCCGTTGGCGTATTGCACTGGATATTGTGAACTGTGGTGAAGACGAATCCGTTCTTTTGGTTGAATATTCGCAGGCGTTCGGTCACCTGCTGCCGGACCTGGTCGGGAGTGCCGAATGGCAGGGTTTTCTGCGTGTCCACGCCGCCGCCCCAGAAAACGATTCTACCGCCGTACTTCTCGACGAGGCCCTGCGGATCCATCCCCGCTGCGGAAGTCTGGACGGGATTGAGCACGTCGAAGCCCGCATCGATGAAACCCTCGATGAGCGGCTCGCAGCCGCCACAGCAGTGTTTCATGGATTTCCATTTCGTGTGAGCGTGAATCCAGTCGTTGAGCTTTTTACTGAACGGCAGGTAAAGCTCCCGGTACGTGTCGGGGCTGCAAAACAGCGTGTTCTGGGCGGCAAGGTCCGTCCCATCGAGCCAGACTACATGCACCCTGTCGCCAACGGCCTGGTGAATCCGCCCGAGGTTCTTGATCGCGATCTCGGCCTGGCCGGCGAACACTTCTTTGATATATTCCCTTCGCGATACGGTGCTAATGTACCATTCTTCGATGTCACGAATTCCCTTCGGATGTTTGAGAAAAGCCGCCGGCACCAAAGCGACATCGCCGAAGGCAGTTCCCGGAAAACCCGCTGTAATCGCAAGGTCGGTATTGTCATAAAGCTCGCGCGCCCGCTGCTCATAAATCTTCAAATCCTCCTCGCCGATGAGAGCAAAATCTTCAAGATTGTCGGCGGGATCGAGTTTGTCCTCGTCGATTGGCTCCTGGCGAACAATATCATCGAAATAAAAACCGCCTTTGGGCATCCGTCCCGACGGCGGCGCCGACTTGTCGCCCTGCGGGTACTGGAGGATGTCGCCGTTAGGCTCCGGCTCGGTATTGAACTTGCCCGGGACCAGCACATCCGTGCCCTCGAAGGTTCTCCATGGCTTGTAGTCGGCATCTGCGAAGCCGAAATGATTCTTCGGCCCCGGCAGATTCACCACGTCGATCCCGAGGGCATCCCGCAGGTCAGCGGCAACCTCGCCGAGCATTTGATAAATTTCAACAACCTTAACGGGCGTTCCCGGCTCATCCAGACCGAGGGCCCGGCGAAGGCCGGCAATAACGCTCACTTGAGCTCCTGTACCGAGGGTACCGCCCAGATCGACGGGAATCCGATCGACCTGCTCGTAACCAAGAGCCTTTCGGACCCGCTCTCTGCCGGTCAGCACCGACTTATGATCAGAGTTATTCTTCATAAAAAAACTCCCAAAAAAAACAATTTTTCGATCTTTAATTGGCAATCGAGAGCTTACTTCGTTCTGCGTTCGTCGTACTGAGAACACGGAACGCTGTACTCAGCACGATTCGTTGGTTCGGGAACCGCCCCGAAGCGGGTATTCTATCACTTTACCAGCACCATTACAAAGGTTGTGTTTTTGCATAATATTCGAAAATAACCTTAACATGCAATTAAGTGTGAAACCAGCATTGACGATGGAAAATAGAAAGACTTGACAATTTGGCTCTTTTTTGGAATAATTTGCGCTGCTACCCTCGGTAAAGGGTCTTTTTTATCTTTTTTGAACCTGAGAAAGGACATTTTATGAGAAGTTGCTCTCTGAATTTAAAAATTCTAATCTGCTTTGCGATATTTCTTGCCGTTGCAGGTCTAAGCTGCAAGGAAAAAGATACCGATAAATCTTCGGCGACTACCGCCGATTCCAATGCTGACAATATCGCTGTTACTATCGACGGAGTGGATATTCCTGAAAGCGAAATAGACAGAATCGTCGAACCTCAACTCCAGAGAATCGCCCAACAGTCCGCACAACTGCCATCTACGTTTACCGAGCAGTATGCAAAACAACTCAGAGAACAAGTTCTCGAACAAACAATCCGCAGGCATTTACTGGATGAAAAGGTAAAAGAAGCAAATATAGTAATCACGGACGAAGAAGTGATTAGCAAGATCACAGAAATTGCCGCGGCACAGAGAGAACCCTTATCATTAGAAGAATTCAAGAAGAAAATGGAGGAATACGGTCAGAGTTTTGATAATGTCAAAGCGGATGTTCGAGGCGGATTGGCCCGCAACCAGTTTATGGAAGCACAATGGGCCGGGAAAATTAATGTAATGGAAGAAGATGCCAGGAAATATTATGATGAGAATCCCAGGCAGTTCGAAAAGCCCGAACAAGTCAGGGCAAGCCATATTCTAATCAAGCCCGAGCTTACCGATCCTAACGTCGATCCCAATGCCGATCCGAACGAGGCTAAAACAAAGGCCAGAACAAAGACAGAAGGCCTGCTCAAACAACTCAAAGATGGAGCCGATTTTGCCGAATTAGCCAAAAGCCATTCGATCTGCCCTATGGCCCCGCAAGGTGGCGACCTGGGCTTCTTTCCCAGAGGTCATTTCGACCCGGCTTTTGAGAATGTGGCTTTCGAACTGGAAATCGGGCAGATCAGCGAGATCGTGGAAACCGAATATGGTTACCACATCATCAAAGTCACCGACCATAAAGACGCCAGTACGACTTCATTCGAACAAGCCAAAGACGATATAGTAAAACAGCTAACGCAGACGAAGCAATCCGAACTCGCTGAAGAGTATATAGAATCACTAAAGGCCAAGGCGAACATTGTCTTTCCACCCGGTAAAGAACCGCCGACCGAAGTAAATAATCCGTGACGATTCGTTCGAGTTATGAGGCACTATTCAGGAGCGTAGCCGGATCGAGGTTGGCTGCTTCGATATCTTTGAAGTACTTTACCGTTCCGACCTTCATTTCAATTGTGGCCTCGTCGTCACAGACGATAATCCCTTCCGGGTGCATTTGCAGGGCGCTAATTGTCCAGATATGATTTACGCTCCCTTCGATGGCGTGTTGTAACGCACGAGCCTTGTTATGACCGTTTACTATAATGAGCACTTCCCCGGCATCCATAACCGTGCCGACACCGACTGTCAGAGCCGTCTTGGGCACCTTGTTGATATCGTTGTCAAAGAATCGGGAATTGGCTACGATTGTGTCGTAGGTGAGCGTCTTGACACGGGTCCTGGAAGCCAAGGATGAGCCTGGTTCATTAAACGCGATATGACCATCGGGGCCGATGCCTCCGAGGAAGAGATTTATGCCGCCAACCTTCTTTATCTTCTCTTCGTAGTTCGCGCACTCGACTGCAAGATCCGGTGCGTTTCCATTGAGAATATTAACATTTTCTTCCTCAATATCCACATGGCTGAACAGATTGTTCCACATAAAGGAGTGGTAGCTTTCGGGGTGATCCTTGGGAAGGTTCACATATTCATCCATATTGAAGGTAACAACATTCTTGAATGAGACTGTTCCTTTCTTGTTGAGTTTTATCAACTCTTTGTACACACCCAGCGGTGAGGAGCCTGTTGGAAGACCCAAAACAAAAGGTTTGGCTTTGGTCGGGCCAAATTCATTGATGCTCCTGGCTACGTAATAAGCAATCCATTTGGACGCTAACGCATAATCCGGCTCAATAATCAATCTCATAAGTTATTTTCTCCTGAATATTAACCTTAAAACGCAATTTACCAGATGATACATCACCGGTCGGCATTTTGCAAAACATTTTAGAACCGAACCGATTACAAAACCTTCATTTCGGTTGGTTTCGACGTAACTGTTCCATTCGACCGATCAACTCATCCCCAAGCTCCGTTTTTCGGGCGATATGTTTTTTGATTTCCAAAACAAAGCTGTTTTCCTCGAATGTTCCCCTGACCTGCGCGAAATCGGCTTGCTTCGCTTCCAGCGAGTCATCGAGCCCGTATCCGGTTTGAGCAGTAGCGGTAAATTCCTTTTTAGCATCGGCATAAAGCATATTGTCAAGCTCCACAACAGCCTTTTTCCATCTTGTTACAAGCTCGATAATATCGTCGGCTGTTATTTCATCCATTGTCTTACCCTGATATTCCAGCAGGACTTTTGCCGCCCAGGCCCACTCATATTCAGGGTAATATTCATGCATAGACCGAAAACTGTCAGCTACCTGTTCCAGTGAGCCAACAGAGCCGTTTTCAATATCATAAAGCAATTGTTCCACGGCCTCTTCCGGAGCAAACATACCGGCCAAATCCACCCATTTGCTAGGTTCGATACTGGCTTGCGACTTCAGCGCAGCTCTAAGCTCGCCAGGATTTTCGAGCTGCTTACCTTCCAATCGTTTGATTAAACAATTACCCAGGAACTTATCGATACCCATCTGGTATAATTTGACGCCGCGATCTAAAGATGAATTCTTTATTTTAACGCTGTGGTAGGTGAAGTATTCGGACGTCTCCCCGGATATCGCTTTGAGCTTGCAGAGCAAGTTACGACCATTGATCATCTTTTGTATCGTATAAGGACTGAGGAGCTTGAAGTTAATGTGATCGAGTTTTTTGGGATCTTTTCTTCTGTCTCGTTTCGGCCATTTTCGAGCGTCACGAACTGTTCCTACGCTGCGAAGATTCACGCCGGGGGCAAGAATACTCTCATCCTCATGCTCAATAAGGTACGAAAAAGGCAGGTCCGAGGTATCGGAATTTCTGTAATGTCGGCCCATTACGACGGTGAACGCCCCGACTTTTGCCGGCCAGAGGATATACGAATCGCTCGCGGTCTTAGAGCCTCGTTCGACGATGCCCTGATGAACGGGCCCGAGCTTGTACATGTGATTGCTCTGATTTGTTCCGCTTCCGGCATTTAAAAACGAAAACAAACCGGAAATCAGTAACGTGGATTTGTGATGCGTAACGGTGTAAGGCCCGGCGAATACTGCGCATGCTTCACCGTGGAAACCACCACAATTGGCAAAGAATACGGAGTTTTCCGCTGAATATTGCCTGGATAATACGGTGCCCTGGCCTACGAAACATTTATAAATTATTACGCCATCTGTAATCTCCGAGCCACTGCAGGCGATAAAATCCTCTGCAAAAACGCCTGGTCCGATATGAACCACGTCCTCGATACAGCTATTTATCGATCCATTTTCTAATTTGTTGACTCCCTCTATTGAACTCGCCGAACCAATCTTGACATTCTTGATTATCCGGCAGTTAATTAGTCTGGCTCCTTCGCCGACAAGGCCCATTGAGCAGGTAACGGATGCCGTGTAGTCGGCTATCATTTTTCGCAGCTTTTCAATTACCTTCGGCCGGTGACGGTAGAACGCCAGAATATAGGCCGTCTGAGCAGACAGATTGTCGTAAATCGGTATTTCCCTGCCCCCGGCTTCGTTAACAACAGCAACTTCCACTCCATTACCAAAGCTGCTTTCGCCTTCTACGGCAAGCAATTCAATATTGTCTATCACAGCATCGTCTTCGATAACGTAGTTCGCAATGTAGTTCCTTACCCGGCTTATATAAACATTATTGCCGATCATGCAGTTATGAATCGTCGCATCACTAATTCCCGCCGGTTTTGAAACACCGCCAAAAAAAGATACCTGTTTTTCAAATACTCCCAGTTTCACGTGTCCGGAGAAATATGTCGATTTCACAGATACTGCATTGAAGCCCTCGGCAACCTGAACCTTCGACCAGTCTTCGCTGCTACATCCCTGGCGAGTTAATTGGCCAATTTGTTCGGCGGATAGTGAACGAAAGCCCCCCTGGTGGCAATTAGATTCTGATGTCATTTTATCCTTTTCCTGTTTCTATAAAGCTCGCCCTTATGAGCACGGCGTATAACTCTATTATTTAACCGGCGCTTTCATTACAAATTTTCACCTTGCATTCGACAAAGTAAATATTACAGACCCTAATCTCATAAATCAATATATTTGTAACAAGCTAACTGTTAAGTAATGATCTTTGACAAAGCCTAAAATACTTTTCCATACACAGCCGGCTTCAAGCTGATTATTATAAATCCACCATAGGCAAACAAGGCAAACACAAGTACCTTTCAATTAAAAACATTAGCTCAGAATGAAGACTTAGCTAATGTAAAGAATAACAAAGTGGAGAAGTCTGATTATTTAGGTATTTTATTATGGACTTTTCAATATTTTCAGCAAAATTTGGAGTAATCTATTGGCAGGTGCCGATGAGTATTGTATAAGGGATTATACTGTTAGACAAGGGCTCTACACCGCGCCTATGAGCAACACCTGTATTGCAACAAGTCGCAAAATGGGTATCGAAGCGTAATTCAAAGCTCTATAAGTGTGGGTTGGGATTTTAAGCACCTGTGAGTTCTTCGCGTTCAGGGATGATATTTTGCCAAAAGATTGCGAAGTGGAAATACTCAAGGATGAGGTTATGCCAAATCAGGCAAGAGTAGCAAGAGTTTTAGCAACACTGCTGGCTTCAATGACAATCGGAGCTATCGTTTTAATGGCGCTGGGCCATAATCCTCCATCGGCCGGCCCATTCTCCCTTTGGACCTATTACCGCCTTGATCCTGTCAACAAAGCCATTTCTTCACAAGCCGCCCAATCTCCTGATAATTGGAATAGTATCCAGATTTACTACAGCAGCACCGCAACCGGTAACATCGAGCAGTTAGCCTCACTTAACGGCCTGACAAATCCAGATGATATAAACTGTCACTTCTGTATATACAATGGCTTCGGTGGCAGCGACGGCCAGATACAGACAACTAAAAAATGGCAAAAGCAGTCGCCCGCTACCTCTGCGGGCAGCGATAAGACCATCCGGATTTGCATCATAGCTGACGGAAAAACTATACACCCAACCGATTGCCAACTAAAGAGAATACAAGTGCTTATCGATGCACTATGTAAAAAGTTTCACATCCAGTTCAGATCCATCGACTACCCAAGCGAGTGGCGATAAATACGCTCAAAAATCACACCCAATAGTCAACCATCTAAGCGTTTATTGTCATAAAAAAAGACTGGATATGTATCGGACAGACTCACATCCAGCCGTTTAAGGAGGGCTGTTATGTGCTAAACAGCACCGTCACTTATTTATCGGTCGTTTTAGCGCGAGCTATTACTAAGTTAAATTGTTCCTAAGCTCACAATTTAACATTTTCCGCCCGTTGCAGAATTACGTTTTCTTCTTGCTACCCGGCAATATCGATCCTCCATTTAAGCCCACTGACTTCGAGATCGATTTTATTACAGTTTTAATAACATTTCGCAGGGCAACGATATCTTCAGCAACGATCAACATAACCGCCGCCTTAATATCAGTATTAATCTTCTTTTTCACTTCTATTGCTCCCTCAATAAGCCCTGCTTTTATCTTCCTGTACCGTTTTTCTATATATAAAGACGAGATTAGAGAGGAATTTTATTTCAGCTTTCAGAAAAATTTTCTAAAAAAAAGCAAAAACCTTGTTTTCAGGCTGTTAAAGCCCGTTTATTTTTGCATGCCGAAGTTGTTTTTCTCCGTGAGAGTCAGCCTGTCGAATCAGAAGTTGGATAGATCCATTTCCAGGTACACCCAATTCCTGCCTTCAGAACTCCTGTGCCAGGATCGGATTTGTTGAACTTTGGATATTTCAGCTTCCTCGCCGCCGGACCAACGACCAGACGTAATAAACCGGGATGCCCGCGAGGATGCTGCCAATGCTATATATCGAAGGTTTCGGCCACTCCTTAAACGCAAAGACGGCCATGAAGAGGGTCACGGCAATGAAGATCGCCGGAACAACCGGATATCCGGGCACACGAAACGGTCTTTCCATGTCTGGCCGGCGCCATCGAAGAACATATACCGCACCGATAAAAAGCATCGCAAAAAGCGACAATCCCACTGCGGCATACTTGTACAAATTCTGGAAGTCCGTCACGAACAGAATGATGATCGCGCATGCGCTCTGCGCGATCATCGCGTAAATAGGAATCCGCCCCTTCGAACTGATATACCCCGCTGCCGAGAGGAACAACCCATCCTTTGCCATGGCGTAGTAAACTCGCGGGCCAGTGATAATAAAAGCGCTCACTGTTGCCAAAAACGTCAATCCGAGCAGAACGCAGAAAACACTGGAAGCCCTCGGCCCAAACAGATTCTCGACCGCGAGTTGTGGAACTCGCTTGGCGTTTTCAAATCCCACGTCGGCGAGAGGTACCGCATAAGCGAAAACGAGATTAAGAGCCAAATACAGCAGGATGACAAGCCCGACGCCCAGCAGCAGGGACCGTGGGAGAGTTCTGGCCGGGTTCTTAACCTCACCGGCCAGATAGCTGGCAGCATTCCAACCACTGTAGGCAAACATGACATAGAAGAACTGCATGGCTATGGTCCCAAACCCGACTTTTCCGATCGATTGGCCTTCAATAATGTGTGCCAACTGTCCGCCCCCGAACAGAAATGCCATCGCCACCAAAACCACAAATAAGCCGAGCTTGAGCATCGTGGTGAGATTCTGTATCCAGATAGACTGACGGTGACCAATGAGATTAGGCAGCGTTATCGCGACGATAATAATCGCAGCCGTGGCCTTAATAAGGTAGCCCGATTCCTCCTCAGCTAATCCGAACGGCGTCAGGAGGTATAAAGCTGCGATATAGCCTGCCACAGCCAGCGGCGCCGAAAAACCAACAAAAAACGACGTCCAACCGGAGAGAAAGGCAGGCATCGGGCCGTATGCTTCGCGAAGGTAAACATACTCTCCGCCTGCACGGGGTAAAGCGGCTGCCAACTCCGCCACACAAAGAGCTCCGCAAACGGCGAGCAACCCACCGAGAATCCAGAGCCCAAATATGACGGGGTAATTCTGGAGCGAAGCCATCATGTAACCGGGCGAGACAAGAATCCCTGTCCCCACCATGCTGGCGATTACCACGTAGGTCGATGTTGATAGGCCAAACTCCCGTAGCGGTTCATCCTTTGACACTCTGCCCATATCTGATTTAGTCAAGCTTGGCACCTCCCTTTCGCTACAACAGGTCAGTAACTTCTATTCATGCCTTCATCGAGTTGGCCAGCATTCGATCCCAAATCTGGCGCTGTTCAATGAGTGCCCGGACGCGATCCTTGACCTTATCGCTGACTTCCAGCAACTGCCAGCCGCTCCAGCCCATTTTTACCAACAAGTCCATTTGGAGCTGGTATGGAAATTCCGTATCTTTAAGATTATGCAAATGGAGCGTTTCACCCAGGAAATCTTTCACAAGGTTAAAGTTTGCCTCGAAACCCTCGCCCCTGGTATCCCTCTTGTCGCTGTTAAGCTTCACGCGGACACTCGGCTGAACAACCTGGTCCATAATCGCCCTGATGGTCGGCAGTTCGCCCGCACTGCCGTGTGCTTCCAGGCGAATCTCTTGTCCATAGTCGGCGGCGAACACACCTACGACGTTCAGCGCATTGGCAATCTGCTCGACGGTCTTTTCCCGCGGAACGCCTTCATGAAAGCTGTTCGGGAAAACTCGCACGCCGCTGCCGCCGACGTCCCGGCTGAGCTTGACACAAGCCTTGGTATTTTTTATTGCCGAGTTAAGCTTTGCCTCCTCGGGTGAATCATACCGTTCACCGCTGGCAATACCCACGAGGCAAACAGGGCTATCTTCGAAACGTTTCTTGACTTCGCGGCGCTGCCGGGCGTCCAGTTCCAACTCGATCCCGTGAGCGTAGGACTGGCTGGTCCGCAGCTCAACGCCGAATACCCCGGCTTTGGAGCAATTGGCAATCAAAGTCGGTACATCCCAATCCTTGCCCCATTGGTAGGTCGTGAATCCGAAACGAGTCCAGGCGGCACTTTTTTGGTTTTTCAAAGAATCGCACGAAGTCAAAGCGGCCACAGCAGCGGCACCAGTTGTAATATAGATACTGCGTTTCATAAAATCACGGCGTGAAAGTTCTTTTCGGTTCGAAGAAATCATTTTCAAAGCTCACCTCAAATTCATATTAGTCAAACTACTCAAACTGATCGTTTGTGAGTCGAATGTAATAGCAAATCGTTCAATGATAATAACATAACACAATCTGTCATTCCCGCGAAAGCGGGAATCCACTAAAACCGTCACATTCCTGGATCCCTGCTTTCGCAGAGATGACAATGCTAAGCGGTCAGTTTGAGTTCAATTATTTTCCCCGGCGTTTCTTAAGCGTTACGCCGATACCCGTGGTCTGCTTGTGCAGGAATATGGTTTCCAGTTCCGGGTTTGTAGTGATCGCCTTCAAATAATCCTGCATCTGCGAGCCTACATCGGTTGTGTTGTGGGCCAAAATCAGCCCCCCCGGCCGCACCAACGGCAGCAGCTTGTTGAGATAGTCGAGGTAGCCGTCCTTGTCCGCATCGATAAAAACAATGTCGATCGGCCCTTTTAACTTTGCTACATTACTGTGCGCATCGCCTTCGACGAGAGTCACGAGCTTATCGACGCCGGCT
>DAOVMB010000278.1 GCA_030630905.1 Sedimentisphaerales bacterium | reverse complement strand
GCCTGGTCGCCTGAGGATGTGGCTGACCAACAGGCGGGAACAGGAACACCTCCAATTGTTCCACTTGGATAATTAAGGCGCATGCAATTTGATAGTCGATGCAGCTCATAGTGGCATAGACATGAGATGCTCTTGATTTATACACTTGTTTTTGGATAAATCACTTATTTGGCCATCAGAGTTTGGTAGCCCAAGTGTGCGATTAGGTGGTCGAGAATCACCATTGCTGTATAGTTTTCGGCAACCGGCCATATTCGGGCCACAATCGTCGCGTCACGCCTGGTAATCGCAGCCAGATCCTTGTTCTCCATCGTGTACTTGTCAATCGTTCTCTGGGGTTTATCGATTGTCGGCGTCGGTTTTACTGCAAGCCTGACGATGATGGGCTGGCCGGTGGAAAGGCCGCCCGTAATACCGCCGGCATTATTTGAATCGAAAACAATCTTACCGTCTTCGGCGTGCATTTGGTCGTTATTCTCGAATCCGGTCATGTCTTTGACGGCAAAGCCGGCCCCAACCTCAACGCCCTTGACGGCACCAATGCCGAGCATTTTGCCCAACTCGCCATCGAGCTTATAGAAGACCGGCTCGCCAAGACCTGCCGGGATGCCGGTTACAACAACTTCAACGACGCCGCCGGCCGAGTCACCCGTAGCAGAGATACGATTACAGGCATCGACCATGCCCTGTGCAGCGTCGATGTCAGGGCAGTTTACGATCGGGTGCACGCCGTACTTGTCCCGTATTGCATCAGCGGCCATCTGGGGAGCTTTGGCCCGGATTTCCTCGATCTGCTGCTCTATCTCGGCCAATATTCGGGCCTTCTCCAGGAATCTCATCTCCATTGTGATACGGTTCTTGACATAAACCTCCTGATAAAACGGGTCCATGTCTCGCCGCATCGTTTTGTAATCATCTGTATATTTCAAAGCCTTCTCGGCGGCGACATCGGCACATCGGACGCCCGCAATTTCTCTTACGTAGGAAAATACATTGATGCCGCACTTCTTCAGCACTTTCTTGGCGACGTATCCGGCGGCGACGATGGTCGAGGTGTAGCGTCCGCTGAAAATTCCGGCACCGATAGCATCATCATCTGGGCCGTACTTCACGAACGAAGCATAAGACGCATGACCCGGGCGGGGCGTGCGATTCGTGTCCTGGTACTGTTTGATATGAATGAAATGGCGGTCCAGGTTCGGAATCAGGATCGAAAGTGGTGTGCCGTTAGTATGGTTTTTATTTCCGGCGTTTTCGATAGTATCGGCTGAGTTCAGGCCGGAATAGATAATTGGCAGGTCCGGCTCTTTTCGCGGGCTGCTCAATTCGTCGGCGCCAGGCTTTCTGAGAAGCAAATCACCGTAAATTTCCTGCTCGGTTAATAAAAGACCCGTCGGAACGCCCTGCAGAACCGAGGTAAGGCCCTCCTGGTAAGAGCCGCCGGCAACCGTAACCTGAAAACAACGTCCAATATGACAACCTAACATTTACTTGTTCTCCTAAACTTGCTAACTTGCTACTTTCATATTTGCGTCGAGACTTTGCATCAATTCAACATAATTGGGAAAAGTGACGTTGATAGCCTCAGCAGTTTCAATAATACATTCACCGTCCATACATAAACCTGCCAGCGACAGGGCCATCACTATCCGGTGGTCCGCCCAGCCGTGCAGTTCGGCGGGTCTGGGTTTGCCACCTCGTATGATAAGGCCATCCGGCAATTCTTCAACATCTATATCCATTTTTTTCAATTCTTCCGCCATACATTTGATTCTGTCGGTCTCTTTGCTTCTCGCCTGGGCTACGTTCAGCAGCCTCGTCGTACCCTCGGCAAAAGCGGCAGTTACGGCCATAGCAGGCAATGCATCGGGGGTTTTGTTCATATCAATATCAGCACCCTTGAGCCGGCTGGCTTTAACCGTTACTGAATTTGGCTCAAGAATGATCTCAGCTCCCATCGCCTTTAAGTAATCGACCACAGCTTTGTCCGGCTGGCTATCCGCGAAATCCAATCCGAGCAAGATTACCTCATCGGCGGCCAAAGCGGCTGCACAGAGGAAAAATGTAGCGCTGGAAAAATCGGCAGGAACAACGGCTTCAAAAGCATTATAGCTCTGATTTGCTTTAATTCGGAAAGTTTGCATCTGCTGATTTTCGTATTCGATTTGCTGTTTATCAAGCCAGTCGAGCGTCATTTGTACATATCCCGGCTCGTTGAGCAAAGTAACATCTATCCGGGTATCTTCGCTCGCCAGAGGTGCGCACAAAAGCAAACTCGATAGATATTGGCTCGTGGAGGCGGCTATTGCCGTTCTTCCACCTACCAGTTTTCCTGCTATCTCAATAGGTACTTTGCCATTGTTTTTAAGGCTCACACATTTCGCTCCCAGGTCGTTAAGCGAGTCGATGAGCGGCCCGACAGGACGGGTCTGGATTTGTTCGTCGCCGGTAAAGGTCGTGGTCTGGCCGGATGGAGCTAAGGCGGCCGAGCCCATTGCGATTCGCAGGGTTGTGCCGGAGTTACCCACGTCGATGATTTCCTGCGGAGGCGTAATCTCACCGTTCGTACCGGTTACCCTCCAGTGCTTAGGATCGGAGGTATTTATTACTGCTCCTAATGCTCGGTAACAAGCTACCGCTGACTGGGTGTCGCTTGAGTCCAATGGGTCGTGGATGATACTTTGCCCCCCTGCCAAAGATGCAATCGCAACCGCACGAATCGTGTGCGATTTGGATCCGGGAATCGCTACTGATCCTTTCAACCGAGATTTTCTTACAATCAACTTCATATTATCATTTTGCTTATATCGTAAGCTTTGGCTACTTGCTGCGAGGTAACATGCCTGTGTATTCCGGAATCTCAGGCGCCGAGAAGGACTTCTGCTCCTTTGCCTTGCTGGATCATGGGGACGTAGCTTTCCAGGGCTTGTAAAACCGTTGAATTCGTCAGGTCAATTGTCGCTTTCTTTTCGTGCGCCATGTACGCAGCCATCACGAGCATCGTGATACGCCGGCCGTATTGGAAATCGAGCATAGCATTTTTGCCCTGTTCAAAGGCCGAGATGGCATCCCGCCACTCCGTCACATAACCATATAGGTCAGGCTCGTTCGGCTGAAGGACCAGAGCACCGCGTGTCGCCTGTGCTTTCTCAAGGGCAAGCTCGCTGTCTGCAACGGCAGTAGCCGCCGCGTCACTAATAAATATACCGGCAGGCGACTCCAAAGAATTGACCGTATAAGAATAGCCGGGGCCGAAGGCTTCCATAAGCAATCTCAGGCCGGGTGCATCGTACATCCAGGAATTCGTCGCTTGAGCTATGCTGTTAATCCCGGTTTCAGGATCTTTAAACTCAATTGTAACATTCGAGTAATCTTCTGCCGGAGCGACTTTATAATCCACCCCTCTTTCTTTAAGCTGGCTAATCCAGGGCTCTTTACCCCACTTGAGCAGCGCCATGTTAGCAGTCACTGAAACAGGCGTGAGATAGTCAGGTCGTTTACCGCTGGGTGTCAGCGTAAACATCCCGACAGCTATACTGTGACAGCCCATATCGCAGCACACCCCGCCCCCCTGCCGCGTGGGATCCCAGAACCACGGCTCGTGTGGTCCGCCGTGCTCCTCTGCGCTGCGGGAAAGGTGCACAGAACCCATACTCTTTTCCACTGCCGCAAGTTGGTTGCGGGCCTCTATCACACAGGGCATGTGAAGCTGATTTTCGAAGTACGCAGTAGGCACGTTGAGCGCTTTTGCCATTCTTGCCATTACATCTGCTTCCTGAAGGTTTCGCGCCAGAGGTTTCTCGCAAATGATTCCCTTGATTTTGGACCCGTTCTCGATTGCCTTAGCTATGTTGCGCATAATATCGAGGCGAGTATAATTCGGGGCAAAAATGCAGACAACGTCAACAGCGTCACAAATATCTGCAACATTCGCGAATACCTTGGTATTACCCAGGCCATCCTGACATGCACGCTTGGCAAGTGCTTCAGCACCCTCGGGGGCACATATCCCTGTCAATTCGACGCCGCGGACCGAACATAACGCCCTTTCATGGAATCCGGCTACAAAACCGGCTCCTATCATTCCTATCTTTAGCATCGTCAAATTCCTTTCATTTCAAATGTTGTCAGACTCATAATCTATCTTTTTACCGGACGACTTAACTCAATAGAGACCATAATAGTAACTTATAACTGCATATAAGCAACAGAAAAGGGGCGATAATTCGTCTGTAGCTATGGTATTCATACAGATCGATTTAGAAATCTTTCTCATGCCGAGAGTGAGTTATTTGTAACGTGGAGTTTAAATCAAATACGTATACTGGTCGAATATGGGACGTAAAAATTACCAAAAGTGCATAAAATCAGAAAAAATAAGGGAAATTCAAACTTTTTTTATGGGTACCCACATAAATAATCGAAAATATACTTGAGTCCACTCTAAAAACCCGCCATTAGGCGGCTTGTCTGAAATACTGTTGAGGCTCAAGCAAACAGTGGCTTTTGTCTCGAATAATTATTTCCCAAAGCCCGTTTCGGCTATTCCTGGCAAAGAAGCAAGGCAAAATGC
>DAOVMB010000472.1 GCA_030630905.1 Sedimentisphaerales bacterium | reverse complement strand
TGGACGAGCCGCTAAAACAATTGTCAGTGCCGGTAAAGCAGCTCGATAAGCCGAAAAAATGCCGGGTAGGATCAAAGAACATCAGTATCGGCATAAGTTCCGTCGCGCTCGACGCAGATGTCATTATCAATCTGCCCAAGTTCAAATCGCACCAACAGTTGGTGGCGACATTTGCCGTCAAGAACATGTTCGGCTGCGTCAGCGGCAAGCGAAAAGCTCTATGGCACTTCACAAAAGGCCGTCACCAGGACGAATTCTGCGAGCTGCTTATCGAAATCTTCAAGCATCTCAATCCTGCCCTGACGATTATCGATGCAGTGACAGCGATGGACGGCCCCGGCCCGATTCGCGGCAGAGCCAGACCTTTGGGCTGGCTTATCGGCGGAACCGACCCCATCGCCTGCGAAAACATCTGCGCCAAACTGATCAATATCAAGCCCGAAGACATACCGATTATCAAAACGGCAAAACAAATAAGTTTCGGCTGCCCTGACCCGGCAAAAATAACAATCGCCGGCGACGATTTCTTTCAGAGTATATGCAAGGACTTCATACTGCCTGAGCTGATTCCAATCCGCTTTTCCCTGCTGCACGTCTGTAAAAGTATCTGCAAACAGATACTACTGCTCTCGAAATCCGCAGCAAAAAGATTAACCGCCGAGAAAGCAGAGAATAAAAGCTACGGTACAAAACAATAAACACAGATTAATACTGGTAGGGTGGGCCTTGGCCCACCAAACGCTCATGGTGGGGCACAGCCCCACCCTACAAAGCGGGAATGACAAATAAGGAGTATAAAAGTGGCTGGCAAAATTGATAGACGAGGATTTCTTGGACTGGTAGGTATCGGAATCGCAGGGGGAGCCTGGCCCGGATGTGTTCGAGTGTATGGTGCTTCGGCGGAACGAAAAATCGATGGTGTTGAGCTGCCCAGCGGATGGCTGGAGCCGGCGCCGGAGTTCTCCCTGGCGCCGTTTTGGTTCTGGAACGATGCACTGAGCGAGAAGGAGGTAGCGCGCCAGTTGGATGATTTTAAGGCGCATGGGGTGTACGGATTTGTGATACATCCGCGGGCCGGTCTCCCGCGCGACATCGGCTGGTTGAGCGAACCGATGATTAAGTTCATGAGATTCGCTATCGAGCAGGCGGCCAAACGCGACATGTGGGTTGTGCTGTACGATGAGGGCATGTACCCGAGCGGCTCTTCGAGCGGCCAGGTTGTGGCTGAAAACGCTGCATTCAGAACGCGGGGGCTGTTCCGGATTGATCTCGATGCGGCAGAACCCGGGACCAGTCAGTACGGCATTAAAATCGGCCGGGACGGCGAGCCTGCACTGGCGAAGGATCAGAACCTGATCGCGATAGTCCGGCGTAAAAAGAACGGGCATCGAATTGCGGTTGTTGACAGGGCCATCCGTAAAGGATACTCGGTCATTCGTGGCCTGCATTTTGTCGAGGATGATCCGCCGAGACGAGACAACCACAAAGAAGTGCCGGAGAATACCCCGCCGGCGGGGGACATACTGAATACGAATGCGGTGGCGTGTTTTATCCGGCTGGTTTACCAACGGTACTACGATGAGTTCAAAGAGCATTTCGGCAAAACAGTGCGGGCGATTTTTACCGATGAGCCTTCGTTTCTCGCCAAGCGAGGCGAGCGAGGGGCGATGCCCGGGACAACGGATATCCTCGAACATGTCAACTCACACCTTGGGTACGACTTTCGCCCCTATCTGCCGGCTTTGTGGTATCGTGACGAGCCGGACGCGGAGCGATATAGAAGAGACTACCGGCAGGCGCTTCAGAGCAGGCTGGAGGAGACATTCTATGGGCAGATTTCGAGGTGGTGCCGGGAGCACAGCATCGCACTGACGGGACATCCGGCCGCACCGGACGATATCGGACAGCTTCGGTATTTTCAAATACCGGGACAGGATATCGTCTGGCGGTATATCGAGCCGGGCAAGCCCAGCGCCCTCGAGGGGGCACAGTCCACCCAGGCCAAGTGTGCTTCTTCGGCGATGATTCATCTGGGCCGGCGTAGAAATTCAAACGAATATTGTGGGGCGTACGGGCACAATTTCACGTTCGAGGAGATGAAGTGGCTGACGAACTGGCTTATCGTTCGGGGATGCAATCTGCTGTATCCGCACGCGTTTTACTATTCGGTGCGCGGGCCTCGCATCGACGAGCGTCCGCCGGACGTGGGACCAAACAGCACCTGGTGGGACGAGTACCGGCCGTTTGCAGATTCAGTTCGCCGGCTCTGCTGGCTTAATACGGATAGCAGGCACATCTGCGAGCTGGCAATCTTGGGATTGAACGACCATCTGCCTTGGCGGGCGGCGAAGGTATGTTTCCAAAGCCAGCGGGATTTTAACTATCTGGAAGCACGGCATCTTTGGGAGGATGCCGAGGTGAACCAAAACGGCATCCGGATTGCGGGAATGCACTACCGGGCGCTGATTATCGAGGTCGATCCGCCTGAGAAGGCAAAACCGGCTTTGGATCTGCTGGATAAGGCCGGCCGGCTTATACGGTGGAACGACCAGATGGAAGATTCGGAACTGCTGCTGCAAATTAACCGGTTGGCGCCGGTGGATGTCCGAGTCCGGCCTGTATCCCGTGATGTGAGAGTGCGTCACGTTCAAAAAAATGGAGCGGACTACTACATCGTCTTTAACGAAGGCCAAAATAATCTTGAAGTGGAATTGGAGACATCCATAAAGGGCAAACGTTTCCTGCTCGATCCGCAGACTTCCCGGCAGCAAATTCTCGCGACCGAAGAGCCACTGCTTCTCAAGCCGCATGAGCTGCGCGCTCTCATGGTCACAGAAAAATAATTACACCGTTTCGAGGAGCATACGAATGACGCCATCGAGGAAATGACCAAAGGCGGCTTCGGTTTCCACAGTATATGGCAAAACCTGCCGGACTACGTTCGCGAGCTGA
>DAOVMB010000245.1 GCA_030630905.1 Sedimentisphaerales bacterium | reverse complement strand
ATCGATATCCCGCCTGTAGCCTAACAGCAGCGCCTGCAATAGCCCCCGGCTGGTCTGTCCTTCAAACAGGTCACCTACCAAAGCACTCGTAGCAGCCTGCCTTATTCGGGTTTTGAGCCATGCAAAAGACCCGGCAGGGAGGCTTCGTAGTAATTTAATGCCGTCGCGTGATTCAATAGATATTCCGACAAAGACATTTCTCCTTGTCAGGTAGGCGGCGGTATCGAACTGTCCGGGATTCGTGGGCGGCCTGAATCTGTCCAGCCAGCAATAGGCCTGGATATTGTCGCCGGGCTGCAAGTCCAGCACCGGCTCGCCGACCTGAACGCGAACAGTACCCGTCATTGCCGCCCAGCCGGCAACACTTTCTACTTCAGTAACCTTAAGATAAAAACCGCTGGTCGGGTCACTGTGCTTGAACCGGGCAAATTCCCAGCCGGGGTATTTGCTGATGTAAGGTTCAGTAACAACATAACCACGAATCGACGCCAGCTTCGGCTCATCGGCGAGAAGATTGCGGATGTCATTCGGCTCAAGCTGAGAATAACTTGTCAGCCGAATCGCACCGAGACAGATAAAACAGGCCAGGGCCAGGTACGCAGTGACGTATCGGGCATCAGAAGAGAATTGCGGGATGACAAATAAGAAAACGGTCGCCACTGCCGGCACGGCAAGCAATATTGACCAGATATAGATCGACATGCCGGACTTCTCTTGTACCAGGATGCCCACGATTAAACCGACTGCGACGAACACAAGAGGGCAGGTGCTGATAACTCGCTCGTGAAAATTCGGCCCCGTTAATTGCCTGTCGATGAGTTCCAATTTCCGCCGGATGTCATCCATGACGAAAAGACTACAAACTCGAAGGGCAAGACTCAAGTGCAATTTTTCAGGCTTATTTCTTCCAACCCGGCCCGCGAACGACCCGGCCGGGTTTGGCGCCGGTATGTTCGCCGTCTTTGAGGACCTGCGTGCCGTTTACGAAAACATGTACCATGCCGGTCGCGTACTGGTGCGGCTTTTCATACGTCGCATGATCGGAAATCGTATCCGGATCGAAAACGACTATGTCGGCGTAATAGCCCGTTTCAAGTTTCCCCCGCCTGTCGAGTTTGAGATTGTCAGCCGGAAGTGACGTCAAACGCCTGACCGCCTCGGCTAATGAGATGACCTTTTCCCGGCGGACATATTTACCGAGCAGCCGGGCGAAGCTCCCGTATGCACGGGGGTGCGTGCTCGATTTCAGAAAGACTCCCTCCGGAGCTAAAGAACCCGCATCGGAACAAAAGCTGACCCAGGGAAGCTTAATCTGCTTCTTCACATTCTCCTCAGACATTAGAAAGTAAATCGTGCTGACCCTGCTATCGTCCTCTATCACAAGGTCGATCGCTGTTTCTTCGGGTGATTTTCTTCTCATGCCGGCGACCTGGCCAAGCGTTTTTCCGGTAAGATGTCTGAGCTTCTTGTTTTTGAATCCCACCAGGAGAACATTTTCAGGCGAGCCGGCAAGAAGATACAGATTTTCCCATTCATCGGTGGGCGTGGACATTTCCTTTAAGACACGCCGTCTGATTCCCGGATTTTTGAGCCGCGTCACCCATGCACGATGCCCCCCGGCCTGTACCCAGGGAGGCATCGCGGCGTCGAGGCCGGTCGCCCCTGCCGTATAGTTGTACATATTCGCCGTAATACTGAGGCCCTCGGCCCGCGCTTTTTCAATCTTTTCAATCATAGCATCGAGTTTATGCCAATTCGCCTTACCGGCGGCTTTCATGTGATACAGCTCCGCGGCAACATTTGCCTTTCGCGCGATGGTTACCAATTCATCCAGCGCTTCGAGCAGATTGTTACCCTCGCTGCGGAGGTGCGAAATATAAATTCCGCCGTATCGGCCCGCCACTTCGGCAAGAGCGACCAGCTCATCTGTGTCGGCATATACGCCGGGAGCGTAAATCAGAGCCGAACCGACGCCCAACGCTCCCTCCCGCATTGCCTGGTGGACCAATTGCCGCATCTGTTGAAGTTCTTTGGAACTTGGCGCCCGGTCCTCGTATCCGAGAGCGTGAACACGAACGGTTGATGCACCGACAAATGAAGCGACGTTGGTTGAAACGCCTTTTCTTTCGAGATATTCGAGATACTCTCCGAGCGTGGTCCATTCGATGCCGAACTTAATGTCCCCCTGAGATTCGAGCATGTCCCGCTTCATCATCTCGTTGAGAGGCCCCATCGACCATCCTTCCCCCATCACTTCGAGAGTCACGCCCTGGCGAATATCGCTTTGCGATCTGCCGTCCTCTATAAGATTGTCGGTCGCCCAGCTCAGCATATTGATAAAACCCGGCGCCACGGCAAGACCTTCGGCGTCAATTACTAAATTTGCATCCGCTTCGATCTGCCCGATAGCCGCGATACGATCATCTTCAATTGCAACATCGGCAACATACGACGGCCTGCCGGAACCATCGTATATCCGGCCCGATTTTATCACTACATCATAGGCCCCGAAACAGTTGAGAACATAGACGCTTGATACGAACAGTGTTACACAGAAGAATAAGCCAGCTCTTCGCATGATTTTCTCCTTTGTGTCAGGCCTTTTTTAAAAATCATTGTCACATTTTGTCATTCCCGCGAAAGCGGGAATCCATTGTTGTGCTTCTGGATCCCTGTTTCCACAGGAATGAAAAAAACTTAGCCTTGGTTAAAGCTGGATGTACTGTTTCGGCTCTACATATCATCATCATACGGGCATGCGGCTGACTGCCGTCGGTTGTGGCGAGGCTGAACATAGGATTTTTTGTCACGAATTCGAGAACTTCTTCTTTGGTCATAATCGGACTCCCTGGATTACAAAGGTTCAGTGATTTTTTCCTTGCCGTTCATATAAGGGCGGAGAACTTCAGGTATCGTTATCGAGCCGTCTGAGTTCTGGTAAAGCTCCAGGATAGGGATCAGGATTCGCGGCGAGGCGATGACGGTGTTGTTGAGCGTGTGACAGAAAACGTTCTTCTTCGTGGCAGGCTCTTTGTAGCGGAGATTCATTCGCCGGGCCTGGAACTCATAGAACTTGCTGGCGCTGTGCGTTTCGCAATAATTACCGCGCGAGGGCATCCATGCCTCTATGTCGAATTTTTTGGCCTGGCCTCGTCCAAGGTCGCCCGTGCAGACGTTCACGATACGGTAGGGCAAATCGAGAGCCTTCATCACGGCCTCGGCGTTGGCTAAAATCTCCTCGTGGAATATCCTGCTCGCCTCGGCACTATTTTCACAGATGACCACCTGCTCGACCTTATCGAACTGGTGGATTCGGTACAGGCCGTAGGTGTCCTTGCCGGCGGCGCCGGCCTCGCGTCTAAAACAGCTTGACAGAGCGACATACTTCAATGGCAGCTCATCGACATCCAAAATCTCGCCCATACGGTAGGCCGTCAGCGGGACCTCGGCGGTACCGACCAGATTGAGCTGGTCTTTTTCCATCCTGTATGTCTGGTCCTCGGAACCGGGATAGTAGCCCGTCCCTCGCATCGCTTCGTCTTTCATCAAAAGCGGCACCGACAAGGGGACATAACCTTTGTTGACCATAGAATCCATCGCGAACCGCAGGACCGCCCAGTGAAGCAGGGCGCCGTCACCCTTGAGAAAATAGTTTCTCGCCCCCGCCAATTTGACGCCCCGCTCGATGTCCATCATGCCCAGGGCCAGCCCTAATTGAACGTGGTCTTTAAGCTCGAAATCGAACTGCCGGATTTCGCCCTCTTTCCGTATTTCGGTATTTTCCGTATCGTCCTTACCTAACGGCACATCATCATCCGCCGGCTGTGGAACCTGCTGCATGATCTCATCGAACTGCGGCTGGAGTCGCCCAAGTTCGTCACTATACTTCGCTTCATCCAGCTTGAGCTGCGATAGTTGTGACAACGCCGATTGTTTTTCGTCCGCCGAGAGCTTCAGTATGGACTTACCGATGTGGTTCTTGTCCGTGGAAATATCCTGCAGTTTCTGCTTGATAGTTTTGAGCGCCGAATCCACTTCAATTAATTTATCAATGTCGGCAGCGAATTTCTTCGCCTCGCAGGCATCCTTGAACTTCTGCTGATTCTCGCGTATTTGTTTAATATCAATCATCGTATTAGGTTATCAGAATATCAGATCTTATCATTATAATAATAGGTCGTATAACCTTCGGCAATGTTATCACAAACTGAGGAAGAACTGCGTTCAATCTGATCTCTCAGTCTAAATCTCTCGTCTCTGGGCAGACTCCTGCAAAAACTATGGATTTCCTGCATAAGTTTGTGCGCTTTCTGCCAAATCCACAACTTTTCAAAACCCGCTACCGGTTTTTCCTGATATCCTGCTTTCCTGGTATCTTTCATCCTGATTCCCTGGTATCCTGGTATCCTGATACCCTGGTATCCTGATACCCTGATACCCGCCTTTCATTTCCAGTTTACTTCCATCTTCTAATAATTACGACGTTATTCTGTCCGCCGAAGCCGAAGGACTCGTTCATCGCGACATTGACCGGCATTTTTCTTGGCTTATTGGGGACATAATCCAAATCGAGTGCGGGATCAGGATCGTTCAGGTTCATTGTGGGTGGAACGACATTGTCGCGGATTGCCAGGACGCAGGTAATCAGCTCGGCCGCACCGGCGGCGCCAATCAAATGGCCCAGCATACTCTTGACGCTGCTGGCGGGGGTGTTCTTCGCTTCTTCTTTGAAAACCGCTTTGATGGCCTTGGTCTCGATCGAGTCGTTCTCGGCGGTGCTTGTGCCGTGGGTATTGACGTAATCGACGTCTTTGTAAGTGATACCCGCATCGGTGAGTGCCGCAGTCATCGCCTGGACCGCACCTCTGCCTTCTTCGTGCATATCGGTGACACGGAACGCATCTGAACTGCTGCCGTAGCCGATGACTTCGGCCAGGATTTCGACTCCTCGTTTTTTCGCCGAACT
>DAOVMB010000100.1 GCA_030630905.1 Sedimentisphaerales bacterium | reverse complement strand
AGAAGAGCAGTATGTGGTTCTGTTAATTTTCCGGCAGCAAGGACACATGAGGGTAAACCAGTAAAGGTTGTCGTAGACCGTTCTAGATGTACTTTGGTAACTATCATTTGACGAAATGCAGAACGCGAGTGATATTCATGGGATTGTCAATACATCTGATTTGTTGCCTGTAGAATACGGTTATAGTTCAAAGGAAATGGGGGAAGCAAACGAAGTACTTCTTGATATTCCCTTTTACAAAATCATTCAGAAATACGAACCTGAGACCTATCGGAAGATCAAGGCAGAATTGGACGAACAAATTAAGAAAGGAGCTACTGGAATTGAGTTGCAACGTGCGGGCGCTAAAATTTTAGAACCGCTGGTCACTTCCGTGATGCCACGAACAAGTGACGAGGCATTGATCCAGTTTTACCAGATAGCACTTGTCAGACTTACAAAGCTCAAAGAGATCGATCCAATCCTTTGCTTGAAAGCGATCTATCCCAAACAATACGGGTCTGTTTCATTTTCTCAATATCTATCTAATGATGAAGTTACATCTATGTTGGATACATTTAGTAAAATCATCATTGATGCCTATGAAAAGGATAATCCAGTTGTGGATGCAGACGCTGCAGAGCTTCTATTGGACAGGTTATTCGTTGAGCTTGGAGAGCATGTCGACCATCTGGAATTTGAAGGTCTACAAAACAGAGATGATTATGAGCGTCATTGCGATGCTGTGATCAAGCTTTATGAGACGATTGTAGTGAAAGACAAGGCTGCGGCAGGCAACCTTTTGCGCTATATGATCAGCCCAGAAACAGAAACTGAATACAAAGAGTCGCCAAGTGAAACCGTGAAACTTGGTAGTAATGTTTCCTCGCGAGATATGAACGACTTGGCGACTTTCGCTGATAAATGGCTGGAAATTGACCATGAAGCTAACGATGCACAGAAGAACTGAACAAGGAAAGAAAAAGAAGAAAAAAGATGAAGAAGAAGCAGAAGAAGAGAGGTCAGGCTTTGGTATTGACGATTTGCGATTTACTATTGGCTATTTCTCTGAGTGCTCGGTGTTCTCTGTGGCTAATTCAATTGACTATTTTCTATTGACGATTGACTATTGTAATTGACTCCGTCCAGGAAAGGTAGGCTTTGGCGGGCTAATATTTGTGTTGAGGTGTCGTTATGAAAAGAAGATACGGTTTCACACTCATAGAGCTGTTGGTAGTGATTGCGATCATTGCCATCTTGATGGGTATTCTTATGCCGGCCTTGAGAAGTGTCAGGAAACAGGCGGCGGGCAGCGTGTGCCTGTCCAATCAGCATCAACTGGTACTGGCCTGGATCATGTACGCCCAGGAAAACGACGACAAACTTATCGGAGGTCACGATGGGCATGCCTCCTCGCCCAGCGCAGACTATGACTGGGTCAAGCTGCCGCAGCAAGAGGACGGCACCGTAGTCTCGGGAACTGCGGCTACCTTGGAAGACAAGAAACGTGGCTGCGAACGTGGCGCCCTGTTCCCGTACGCGCAGGATGTCGATCTCTATCACTGCCCCGGCGACAGGAGACATCGGACCGAAATGACGCATCGCAGCTACGGCATTCCCGGCGGCATGAACGGCGATGTCGGCACCGGCGCCGCCAGTTGGCTGACGCAGCAGTGGGGATACCCTTCCTACAAGAAGCTAACGCAGATCAAGAATCCCGGCATCAAATACGTATTCCTCGAAGAGAAGACCGACGTCGGAGGCTGGAACTGGGGGTCGTGGAATCTGGAAAAGCAGGGTGATCGATGGTGGGACCCGATTGTCGTGCGGCACGGGCAGCTCAGTGTGCTGGCCTTCTCCGACGGACATGCAATTAAGCACAAGTGGAAGCAGAAGAGCACCCTGGAAATGACGTATGTGCCCTATCCCGACTGTATTCGCTGGCCTGTCACCGACGGCACCGACGACCTTCAATACATGCGCCGCGGATATAATCCCGCCCGTTAAAAAGGCAGTTGAAATCTGCCGATGCATCATGTATTATACGGCGTGAAAGTGCAATAGCACAATTTGTGATATCTAACGGAATATGAAAGTTGCTTTTCATGGCGTCAGAAGTTTTGCATTACCCGTATCGTAAAAAAGTAAATTCCTATCAATTTCATTGTCAACCCAGGAGGTAAAAATGACTCAATCTATCTACAAATCTAATATCAGCCGTCGCCAATTCCTGAAGCAGGGCGGTTCGCTTGCTGCCGGCGCGGCCGTGCTCGGCAGTCTTGCACCATCGACCTTTGCCGGTGAAAATAATACGATTCGCCTGGCTCTGATCGGCTGCGGCGGGCGCGGCAACGGCGCCGTCGGCGATGCGTTGTCTGTTGTCGGCAAGGGTCCGGTCAAGCTGTATGCGATGGCCGATACTATAAAAGCCAAGATGGATTCATCATATAAGGCGCTGCAGAAAAGGTTCCCGGACAAAGTTGATGTCACCGAGGACCGCAAGTTTGTCGGTTTTACGGCGTACCGCCAGGCCATCGACATCCTCAGACCCGGCGACGTCGCCATGTGCACTACGCGATCCTATATCCGGCCGCTGCACGTTGAATATGCAATCAGCAAGGGCATCAATGTCTTTATGGAAAAGCCTTTCGCGTCCGATCCGGGCGGCCTTCATCGGATTCTCCGCGCCGATGCGGCGGCTAAGAGCAAGAACCTCAAGATCGCCGCGGGGCTTCAGTGCCGTCACTCGCCCGCCCGCCAGGCGCTGATCGAGAAAATCCGCAACGGCGAGATGGGCGAGATACCGCTTATCCGCGCCAATCGTCTGGGAGGCAGCGGTTGGCTCAGGAGTCAGGGCGAAAATTCCAATATCCTGATGAATCAGTTGCAGTTCGGTAGAATTCATCTATTCTGGGTCGGCTCAGGCCACATGGTCGATAACCTGATCCATCAGATAGACGAGTGCTGCTGGATCAAGGATGCCTGGCCGGTTTCGGTAGTTGGAATGGGCGGACGCGAGCCGCACAGCACGGATCATGGACAGAACATCGACGTATACTCCATGGAGTACACGTACCCCGATGGCGCCAAGGCATTCTGCGGTTTTCGCCGGGCCAACAAGACACGCTCGGAATTCGCGACCTTCATTCACGGCACCAAATGTGCGGCACAATTCTCCGGCAGAACCCACGCCGCGACCGTCCACATGTTCAAAGACCAGCGGATCGAGAAGAGCAATATCTCATGGACGCCGACAAAAGATGCTCACAGTCCCTGGCAATATGAGTGGAACGAACTGATTGAGAGTATCCGCAAGGACCGGCCGCACAATGAAATAAAGCGCGCGATTTACTCGGACCTGACATCATTGATGGGCCGAGCCGCTTGTCATACCGGGCAAGAGGTGACCTGGGACAAGATTATGGGGTCAAAATTCCAGT
The DNA here is from genome assembly GCA_030630905.1 of Sedimentisphaerales bacterium. Classification (GTDB taxonomy): domain Bacteria; phylum Planctomycetota; class Phycisphaerae; order Sedimentisphaerales; family Anaerobacaceae; genus JAFGPJ01. The sequence continues at coordinate 4,124 of DAOVMB010000100.1, read as the reverse complement.
TTTGTGAATATCTCGATGATTTGAATTATGACAGCCCCGCTCCCGTCAAAGCCGATAAAAACGGCCAGTTCCCCTTCCCGATTCCGGGACAGTGGAAGGAAGTTTGAGGGCAGGGCACTCGATTGCTCATCCTGAATGAAAGGAAGCTACGGCAAGTCATTGCTTTCTTGGCAAGTATAGCTTTCCTGATTAGTCTAACGTTACGTCAGGATTAACCAAAACAACCTTGCAGGGTAAGCTGATGAGAACAATCGGAACGCGCGCAGTTACATATTTGGCTGTCTTTCTTCTGGGCATTACATTGATCGGCTGTACGACTGCTATACGCGAGCCGGTCAAGGTGTTGCCTGCACCTCGGCACGGAGGCGTTTACGTCGTGGCGCACCGCGGCGCTCATATTGGCATCCCCGAGAATACTCTCGCCGCGTATGAGGCGGCTATCGAGATGGGAGTCGATTTTATCGAGGTCGATCTGCGGACGACACAGGATGGCCGTATCGTTAGTATCCACAACAAAGAGATCGATTCTTACGTAACAAATGGCTGGCGCGGACTGGTCTCGGAGATGATCCTTGAGCAGCTAAAGCAACTGGATATAGGCAGCAGGATCGGTCCCCAGTGGAGCGGCGAGAGAATTCCCACGTTCGAAGAGATTCTCGAACTCTGCAAAGGCAGGGTGGGCATCTATCTGGACTTGAAGGATGCTTCGGTTGACAAAGTGGTTTCTATCGTGAACAAATGGGGTATGACGCGGCAGGTTTTGTGGTACGCCGATTTCGACGAACTGGAACGTGTCGCGGAATTGTGCCCCGAGTGCATTCTGATGCCCGATCCGGGGCCAGAAGAGAACTTGCCGAAGGTCATTGAGCGCTTTGAGCCTTTGGTAATTGCCGCCGTGTGGCGTCACTATTCACGGAGCTTCGCCGCGAAATGCCATCAGGCAGGCGCAATCGTTATTGTGGATGAAAGCGGCCCGGCGTGTTGGAAGGATGCCCTGGCATGGAGCACCGACGGTATTCAGAGCGACCAGCCTGCACAACTGATTGCTCTGCTGGAGCGTCGAAAAATGTAGCTCAAAGCCGACATTAAATAAATCCCAAGGACAAACAAACCTGTTCGTTTTATGAGACTTATCCCGCGTGCCGGTATGTGTGGTCGAGTGCGGCTGGGCATGTCGATGCCAAATCAAAATCGGATATGTTGAGCTTGCCGCGGTGGTATGATATGATATCTGTCGGAGAGTGGCGAAAGGAGCTTGCGGATGGTCTGTCTGATTCTGAACTTGGACGAGTAAGATTGAGCACGCATACGGGAAGACCTCTGGGCGGTGACAGCTTTCTAAGCAAGCTCGAAAAGCTGCTCGGCCGTCGCGTACGTCCATTGCCTGTCGGCAGACCGCGAAAAGAAAAAGTTAAGAAAGCTAATAAACGAAAGAAAATCCAATATTAAATAGGTGACTGTCCCCAGTTTTCCCCAAAAGAACAGGATTGCAAAAGTGGCCAAGTCGTTCCAATAGAATGTTTTTAGCCAAAAAGAAAGAATGGAACAAATATGGCTCTTTTGCCTATCACAATGAGAGAATAAGTATTTCTGGTTAATGAGATTGAGATAATGAGATACTGATACGATAAAAGATGTTGCAGATTGTTATGATATAAACAGAGAAAGGAAGAAAACCAAGATGTTAAGTGCAATAAAGGAAGGTGGTATTAGAACTATTACTTATTTAGTCGTGTTCCCACTATTTTTAACACCGATTTTTCTATTAGTTGCCATGCTTTCGAAATATATTGCCATCCTTGTCGCTTTAGTAATTTTAATCTTAGAAATTAGAAGGTTTTTCAAAACAAAGAAAGACAAAAGGTCTGGAAGTTTGATAATTCAGATGACAGTTGCAACCATTACGACAATAATTTTATCTATATGGGTTATGGACGCTCCGAATATTTCAAGTGATTATGCAGAAACAGATCTGATCTCGGCTTCGCCCATGTATAATTCTACATATGATCTTTTGCTAAGGCTTTCAGAAAAGGAGGATAACCGTCTGGATTCACTGCAAACAGGTCTTACTGCTGAAGATGTAAATGCGATAGGGATAATTAATAAAGTGCAAGGAGAAGATGGCCAAGAAGCATACCTGGAATGTATTAAGGAGAACGCTGAAAAAATATATCGGGCATGGGGAAATAGTCAAAAAGGCAGGGATAGCATTAGAGAATTAAGTGAATATCCTGAAATAGCAGATTTGACCCCTGTGGTGGTTGAGGGTGAAAAGGGATATGATGAAAGTTTGAATCTCCAATATATCAGACACTTTTTGCTTCTTTATAGACAATACCTTTATCTACAGGTAGAAAACGGCAATATAGAAGATGCTGTTAATGAACTGATGATAATCGATTCGGTATTTAGAAAATTTGAGGTTAATGCTCGGTCAATTGTTAATGAACTCGTATCTTCTGTGATTTTGTCAAAAAATATAGAAATTGCAAACGACATTATAAACCACCCCGATACATCGCTGAAATCGGTGGAAGCTTTTGACAAATATTTTCAGCTATATAGAGATGCTCAACTGTCTTTTAAGAATAGCATAATTTATGATTATTTAACTTTTAAGAGATTTATAGATTTGTACTGGGGGAAAAAAATAATTAAAAATTCTGCTTTTTTTAAAAAAAAATCCTTTTTTCGTCTATTCAAAAATTATTGTGATAAGAACATATCTTTTTTAGACAATAAAGATTGGTCGGAAAAGAATGAAATGTCAGTATGGCCGGCTTTTTGCCCTGATTTGATTCATGTCACGTATGGAAATGTACCAAAGATTTACTATTGTTACAATCCTTTAGGTGGATTAGCAAGCTCCATTAAAACCCCTGTGTTGATAGAGTCAACTCTATCCTCTAAAACAAGATTTGAGATTAAAAGTGATTTACTAAAGATAATACTAAATATAAGACTTGGTAAACCGTATAGTCTTAAAGCGTGTGCTTACAGTAAAAATTATATTGTCGATATTGATAGGAAGAAAATATTTAGCCCCGGTCCTGATAGCATACCAAATACACGGGATGATATAGAACTAACAATAAATCCCGAAATTCTAAATGGAGTGTGGGAGAAATAGTGCTCAGCCTAGGATAAATGAGGGAAACGAGGGGCAATGTGGTTGTTAAAAAAGAACACGTTCATCCTTTGATTCAATTAACAGATAGTTGAATGGCATGCTTGATTCTCTATTGTGCGGATTAACACGCGAAGTGCAACACATCCGCTGACGATCATGTTGAGCCATCCGGTTGCCTACATTTTCTTCGAGCTTCTGGGGACTCTGTCCCCAGAGTCCTGGGATTTTACGCTTTAGACCAGAAGCAGGGTAAAAGGAGAAGGCGATGCCGTCAGGACATCGCCCATGCCAAGTAGTCGAGTGCGCAAATCCATTGCCTATGCTGGATGAAAAGAAGATTTTGATTGGAGAATAACGAACCGTATGGGTAGGATAACCATTGATTAGAAAAATAGAAAGGAATACCGATGAAACGATTTACGTGTTTTATGCTTTCTAAATCGGGCCGGAAGATCTATTTTGTGACTATTTTCCTGATTCTCTTTATGGTTTCCCTGCAGGCGCAGGCGACGGCCGGCGGGCTGACGAAAGTAAAAGTCACCAACATCCGCCTCGTGTTTCATAACGGGCAGCATAATGCTTTCACCGACCTGGTTCGATTCAAGGACAACTTCTACCTGACGTTTCGTAGCTGTCCCGACGGCCACATGGTGCATCCCACATCGTCGATTATAATTCTCTCCAGCACTGACACAAAGCAGTGGAAACAGGTTCACCGCTTCAGCGTGGAAAAGCGGGACACTCGCGATCCGCACTTTCTCATTTTCAAGGGCAAGCTCTTTGTCTATACCGGCACCTGGTACAGCGGCGAAACTACGCTGAAATCCGAAGACTACGACCTTAACAAGCACTTAGGTTACGCTGCCTGGTCGCAAGACGGTGCGAACTGGCACAGTCCCATCATGCTGGAAGGAACATTCGGCCACTATATCTGGCGGGCCAATACTTTTGACGGAAAGGCATATCTCTGCGGCCGGCGAAAGAAGAACTT
>DAOVMB010000478.1 GCA_030630905.1 Sedimentisphaerales bacterium | reverse complement strand
GACCAACTGCACGTTCATCGCCAACTCCGCGGATGGCGGCGGCGGGATTTACAACAGCGGGCAGGAACCCGAGTGCAAGCCGGTCATAAGCGATTGCAGGTTTAGCGCCAACACGGCTACCCACAACGGCGGCGGAATGTACAACTTGGGGCGACATGCCGAGCCTGTGATGACGCGCTGCGAGTTTATTCGAAACTCTGTCTCCGAAGGCGGCGGCGGAGCGATACGCAATAACATGTCCGGCAGCCCCACTTTGACCAATTGCCTCTTCGCCGAAAACTCGGTGGCGACGTTCGGCGGGGCGATACGCAACTCGAACAGCGGTGCTACGAGGCTGACCAATTGCACCTTCAGTGCGAATTCGGCCGGGAACGGCAGCGCCTTGGCCTGCAATCCGGATGACGGCGGCTCGCAATCTCCCTGCGTTGTTCAAGTGGCAAACTGCATCCTATGGGATGACGGCGACGAAATATTTATTGACGACAAGTCAATAGTCAATGTCACTTATAGCAATGTCCGGGGTGGCTCCGGCAGAGGTCCCTGGCCGGGCCAGGGAAACATTGATGTTGATCCCTGTTTCGCGGACCCGGATAACGGCGATTATCATTTGACATCCAGGACGGGCCGCTGGAATCCGATGAGCCAAAGCTGGGTTCGTGATGAGGTGGCAAGCTCCTGTATTGACGCCGGTGATACGAGCACTCCGGTAAATCTTGAGCCATCCCCTAACGGCGGTGTTGTGAATATCGGGGCCTATGGCGGCACCACGGAGGCGAGCAAGTCGTAATCGGGCTCGGCACAGATGTTTCGTTTGTGCCTTTACGTCGCGAGAGCCATCGTTCTGCGACTTGGCTGGAAGATGCGGGCGATCCTGATTATTCTCGTAGATCGGCTTTGATGAATTATGTGCTCCAATTTTGCTTCCAAGTCTTCCATGACGACTTGTTTAACTGCAAAGAAAATCCTTTTTTTGCAATAAAATCCGAGTAAAGCCCGTCTTAAACATTGTTGTATTTAAGCAATAACAACTGTACGGCAGGATCAGGTGTTCCTCAAGACATATAGGACACTGGTTTATATAGAGGTGCTTATGTGGCAAGAAGTAAGAAAGAACTCATACGGGCTAAGAACATGCCATGGTAAGTGTTATTTAATAAAGTTGCTGTTAGTTTCGTTGATCCTTGTTCCTTTGGGATGTCGATCCCCGGTTGAGCATCGGAGCGAGGCTGATAAAGCTGCTGCTGAGATTATCACAGCTAAGCAAAAAGAGGCACTTGGAGAAACCGAGCCGTTCAGTATTGAGAGGCCCAGCGATATTCTTCGCCGTCGTCTGCTGGAGCAGCAGAATTTAGCTCTTTCATCCGAGGCTTCACTCGGCACGGATCGGCTCAAGCCTGTCGAACACTGGCCCGATCCGGACTATCTGCAGGCCAAATCATCCGGCAGTTCGGAAGATTTGCTCATCGAGCCCAACAAGCCGGTTAAGTTGTCGCTGGTACAGGCACTCCAGGTTGGCGCCCGTAATAGCCTGGAATATCAGTCTCGCAAAGAAGATGTCTTTCGAGTGGCTTTGGCTCTCGATCTGACACGTCACAACTTCGAAAATATATTCAATGCCGGTGCGGACAGCGAACTTAGCACGGATACCACGACTACCAATTTGGATAGCAGCGCGGCAGGGGGGGTGAGTCGTACCCTGAAGAACGGAATCGACATGAGCTCGTCGATAGCTGTCAATCTAATGAATCTTCTGACTCAGGGCGGTGCATCATCCATGGGACTGAGTGCCGATGCTTCGGTATCTATTCCCTTGATGAGAGGCTCGGGTGTGCATATTGCCGGCGAGCCTCTGACTCAGGCCGAGCGAGATGTGATTTACGAGCTTTGGGATTTCGAACGTTATAAGCGAACGTTCTCAGTTAACGTTGCCAGGGGATATTTCGACGTGCTGCGTCAAATGGACGGAGTATCCAACGCGGAGGATAACTATCGCAGTGCGATTGCATCGTCCCGCTGGTCGCGCAGGCGGGCCGATGCCGGTCGTATCCGTGAGATCGAAGTGGATCAGGCAATCCAGCGGGAATTGAGTTCTCGTAATAGCTGGATTTCCGCCCAGGAGCGGCTCAAGGGTACTCTCGATTCGTTCAAAAATACTATCGGCCTTCCGACGGATGCGCGAATCGAACTGGATCCGAATGACCTGGTGCAATTACGGGGCCGTGCTTCGGAGATTCTTGAAGAGATGAGAACAGCATCCCAGCAGGGGATTTCCGAAACAGCTCCATCGGCGGACGCTCCTATAGAGTTAATACCGGCCAGTTATGAAGACGCCGGACCGATGGAGATCGACGAGTCTCTGGCAGTGAAGCTGGCTTTAGAAAACCGGCTGGATTTGCAGAAGGCCATCGGCTCGGTTTACGATGCCCAGAGAGATGTTGTGGTCAGGGCCGATGCCCTCAGGGCCGGATTGACACTTGGTGGGACCGGTCGCGTCTCAGATACCGATGACGACGGTAGCATGCGTTTCGACAGGGGCCAGTATGCGGCCCTGCTTACGCTTGATTTGCCGGCTGAAAGAACCAGGGAGCGGAACGAGTACCGGAACAGCCTGCTTAATCTGGAGCAGGTCACAAGAAGTGTGCAATCGCTTGAAGATCAGATCAAATTTTCCATTCGCAGCGAATTACGGGCCCTTCTTGAGTCCCGTGAAAGTATTAAGATTCAGGCTCAGTCGGTCGTGGTTGCGGAAAAGCGCGTTCGAAGCAGCACAATCTTCCTTGAGGCGGGTAGAACAGAGATACGAAATTTGCTGGAGTCTCAGGACGCATTTCTATCGGCCCAGAACTCTTTGACTCGGGCCGTCGTAGATTATCGCATCGCGGAACTGGAG
>DAOVMB010000194.1 GCA_030630905.1 Sedimentisphaerales bacterium | reverse complement strand
GTTTATTAGGTTCTAATAGAACAGCTTTTTTATAATGCATAATGGCCACGTTGTACTTATCCTGTCCGAAATACGCATTGCCCAGATTGACCAGGGCGGAAAGCATATCAGGTTTAATAGCAAGAATCATCTTGTACTGCTGAATTTCATCCTCAATCATACCCATCTTGCTGTAACAAATCGCAAGGCCGTAATGAGCATCGAGAAAATCAGGTTTAATTATCAATGCCTTCTTGTATTGTTTGACTGCCTCCTCGTAATCCTCCTTCTGGCTATAAATATCGCCTAATTGGCTATAACAACCGGCGTCTTCAATACCCAGTTTAATCGCGTTCTTCAATTCCGCTACTGCCCGGCCATACCTTTCCTGTTTGCTGTAAACGAGGGCAAGATTCTTGTATCCATCTACAAATTTGGGGTCCAAACGGATCGATCGCGTATATTCAGAAACCGCATAGCCTAACGAGCCTTGCTGAGTGTACGCATTCCCAAGATTGTTGTGCGTTTTGGCATCATTTTGGTTGATTTCCAGGGCAGCATGGTATTCGTTGATCGCCTGTGTAACCTGCCCCTTTTTCAGGTAAATGTTGGCCAGATTTGCACGGGATTCGGACAATGTCGGATTTATCTCGACAGCGCGTTCAAACGCCAGTAATGCAGACTCTATATCATCGACATCGCTGTAACTGTTCCCAAGATTATTGAAGAAACAGCCCAGCGTCTGAATCTTAGTCAGATTCTTCAAATAAATACTCCGACCGTTAAGTTTGGGCACCTTGAACTTTGTTATATAGTGCTCGTCGGAGGCGTTTCCACCATTGCTTGTCGTTTCAATATTGAATCTCACACGTCCGTCGTCGTATCTGACAAAAAAATGCCCCGGTACAACAACTCCATGCAAAGGAAGGCCAAGCCGTTCGCCAATTGAAAGATAAAGAACGGACATACTCAGACAATATCCTTCTTTTTTATCTATGACGGTGTGCAAAAACAGGCTATTCGGGTCGCTTGCTTCTGAAATCGACTTGAATCCCAGCTTATCGAATAAATACTCGTTCATTACCCGAATCGCTCTGAAGTCCGCTCCCAGTTTTCTGCGTCTGAGCGTTTCGCGAATTTCCAGAGCCATATCATCCAACCTTGACAGGTATATCCGTCCGTTTACTATTTCACTCCAGTTATCACTCCATAGCTCCGAGGAAATCAAAACGGCCGTTGCCAGGTCGACTTCGTTATCTCTGAGACGAAGAACCTGTTCGATAGACCTTGCGTACAGACCCACCTTGTCTTCATTAGCCAGGGGTGCGTTCCGCTGTGCAAGCAGGGCCGGCGAGAAAATCAAAATATAAATTGTTGCAGAAAAAATCTTTTTCATAGTTTATACATATTATATACTTTAAGGTCGTTTTGTTCAATGTTATTCTTTGATGATGGGAGAAATATGATGGGTACCAAATACAATACTTCTGCAGACACCTTGTTTTATCGTAAACTCTCTTTGAAGCGTTATACGTGGCGCAATATGCTATCCACGACTTTGCTGCTTCTCGGCGTCCTTATCATCGGAGCATGTCATCAGGCCGGCACTGAGGATGTGACAAGTAAACCGAAAACAGAGCCGGCTGCGCCGCCGGCCGAAATGAGTCTCTTCGACGGCAAAACACTCGGAAACTGGAAAAGTACCGATTTCGGGGGACAGGGAAAGGTCTATGTCAAGGACGGCAGCATTTACCTCGAACAAGGCAACGATATGACCGGCATAACATGGGCCGGCCCGCTGGTCCGTATGAACTATGAAATCACGCTGGAAGCCATGCGGGTCTCCGGCAGCGACTTTTTTTGCGGGCTAACGTTTCCCGTCAACGAGAATTACTGCTCGCTGATTCTTGGCGGTTGGGGCGGCACGCTCTGCGGGCTGTCCAATATCGACTACTACGACGCCGCCAACAACGAAACGAGCCGGTTTGTTTCTTTCGAGAACGGCAAGTGGTACCACGTCCGCCTGCGCGTTATACCCAACAGGATACAGGCATGGCTCCAGGAGGAAGGAGAAGAGCCCCTCGTGGATATGGATATAACCGACCGAAAGATCGATACCCGGGCCGAAATGGATTTGTGCCAGCCAATGGGCGTTGCGACATGGCAGACCGCCGGAGCGGTTCGCAACATCAAACTGCGAAAGCTAATCGACTAAACGCCGGCCTTGCTATTCAACCGTTGCTCCATTGCTGATTGGCACGCTGACCCCATGGCGTTTGAACAGGTCTATCCGCATCCAGCGATTGCTCTTGAACCGCCACCGATTTGCCAGCCCGACCGTTATGATGCTGAGAGTCGCTCCGATCCATGGCCCCAAAGCACCAAGTCCGGGAAACAGTTTAACGATACATAAGCTGCCGACTCCCAGCACGACAATAGCTCCAAATGCCGAGACTATTGCCAGCCAGACCGTGTCGCCGGCACCACGGAGCGAGCCGTTGTAAATCAGTGTGGCAGCATCAAAGACCTGGTAAATTGCCGCCAGAATGAAAATCCTGACGCCAATGCCGATGACTGTATCGTCTGAGGACCAAAACGCCATGATTTCGTTTCTGAATACTAATAGGCAAAGACCGATCAGTCCCATGTAAACCAGTCCTATTCTCAAACACACGCTGGTCTGTTTAATTGCCACATCTTTCTTCCCCTCTCCGATCGCTTTTCCCACGGCAGCGGTCAAAGCCGTCGCAAGACCCAACACAGGCATAACCGAGACATTCACACATGAAAGAACGGCACTTGTAGCCGCCAGGGCGTCTTTTCCGAACCGGCCGACCATCCCAAACAAAATCACCCCCCAGAGCGCGATGTTCACCATCAGACCGATTCCCGCGGGAAAACCCACTTTAAGCAGGTCAGCCATTTTGCCAAAATCGATATTCAAACTATGCCTGCTCTTAAAGCTCGTATTAATGTCGCCGATTAAAAAGACCGCCATTCTAATAGCGGAACCCGCGGCTATCCCGATAAATGTGCCCCAGGCGGCGCCGGCGATTCCCATTGCAGGAAAACCGAACTTGCCGAAAATCAACACGTAGTTGGCAGCAACGTTCACCACCTGTCCGGCTATCGCAGAGTACATCATAACAACCGGCCGATGCACCCCCATGAAAAACTGGCTGCTCGCCCAGACAAAAACCGCCAGAACCTGAACGTAGAGCATAATCCGCAGGTATATAACTTCCATCGCGGCAACAGCCGGCTCGTGACCCAGCATTTTGAATATCGCCGGAGCCGCCGGCCACATAACCACCACGACAATAAGCGAATATGCTAAACCCATATATATCGCCTGCCAGCAGTAATTCGAGCAAGCCTTTTTATCACCTCTGCCGAGGCTCTGGCTGACGAACGTATTGACGCTGGTCATCACCCCGATTGCGAATGCGGCCGGCAAAAAACCAACATACCCCGCCGGAAGAATCGCCGCCAGCTCTTCGGTTCCAAGTCGAGATACCATGAACCTGTCAACGAACTGCATGATAGTAAAGGAGATATGCGCAATCACCATCGGGGCCGCCAGCTTCAGTATGTACTTAAGTGAGGTCTCGTCCTGGGGCAAAGTTTGCGAAAGTAAAGTCGATTTGTCAGTCATCAACGAAGGCCCTGTTCGTTTAGATTCAGCTTCTTAAGCAGCGTATCGGCTGTCATTCCCGAAATCCTCACATGCTTAACCGGACTTGTTGTACCGGAAATGATACTCACGGCGTTCTTTTTCACGCCGAGTTGTTTGGCTAAGAACTTGATCAGGCATTGATTGGCCTTGCCTTTTTCCGGCGCCGCAGATACCTTGACCTTCAGCATCTCGCCGAGCAGTCCGCAAATCCGCGTTGGCCCACTGCTGCCCGGCACAATCTTTGCAATAAAAACCGAAGCTCCATTATGCTCTTCAATCTTCAGATTACCCATATCCCAGTTTAGCCCCCAGGCCTGCCCTGGGGGTAAATACGAACACACACAATCACACATATCGATTACTCAATGTTCTCCCGCAGGTTCGTTCCGATCGCCAACTGCACATACTTTTCAATCTGCTCGGCAAGCTCACCCAACGAGGCAAGCTGGAAATCTTCGTAATGCCCCGGGATCAAATCGCCTTCCAGCGTCCTTTTGAAAATTCTAACGCGTATAATAGAAGGCGAATTTTCGGACTTCGTAAAATCGCTGTCCTTATGCTCGGTCAGCTCCACACGCCAGTCCTCACTGATAAACACAAGGCACTTGCCGGTAAAAACCGCCATCGGAAAATAATCACGTAATAACTTTAACGTTTCCATTAGTAACCTATTCAGTTCTTTTCCTTATGAGCATAAATCTTAGCTAATGTCCTTTCAGGCATTCGACGTTCACTTTGAGTATATTACCAAAGATATTGCAGAATGCACGACATTATTTGCTCGGCGAAGGTACAAAACAGGTATTACGGGGCTTTGATATTGACTGTTGCAGTCAAAACATTATCCGCCTTATCCTCTTCTCCTGCAACCGGGGTTATAGTAGCCTTCAGGATGTGTTTGCCCGGCGAGGCGTTGGTGGTGTTCCAGTTGAAGGTGATATTGGTTGTATCTGAGAAAGGCCCGTAATACAAAAATGCTTTGCCATTACAATCATCGTTCCCCCAGCCTCCAATGAGTGCATCTTCATAACCGTCTTGATTAACGTCACCTGAAGAAATGGAAATCCCGAAAAAGTAATGCTTCTCCTTCTGTGGGTCAAAAATACGGTCGCACACAGTATCCATCACACCTTGTTTATTGCCATTAAAGAGATACGCACGTCCATTCATAATGGGATAACGAGGATAGTTGTAGGCACCGACAAGGATATCGCCGTAGTGATCGTCATCAAAATAGCCACAAGCAATATCATCTCCTCCCATGTTGCTACCCGGTTCCCCTTCTAAAACTAAATCTGCTGGTCTGTTGCCATTAAAATCTTTTCCGCCCCACCAGATATATACCGCACCTCGCCAATTTCTGGCACCACGTGCACCAACAACAACGTCGCTAAACCCGTCATTATCCATATCAAATAATTCAAGTGAAGAACCCATATTGGCACGAGAGGACTCTCCAGTGAATGTCTTATCACAAGTTGCATCCATACTTGTCTTTGTATTACCCAGGAAGAGATAAGCGCGCCCAGTGTTATGTTCACCCCATCTCCGTGCACCTACAAGGATATCATTATAGCCATCACCGTTTATATCTCCGCTTGCATCAATCCTGCGACCAAACCAACTCCCTGCATCCTCACCCTCGAAGACCACATCTGGGCTTCTATCCATGGGATCACCACCCCAGAACAGATAAGCACGGCCTCTTTCTTGATCGTATGTTTGAGCACCCACAATGACATCCTCGTATCCATCATTGTCTACGTCTCCTGTAGCTACTGACATGCCAAATCGACTTTTCTGTCCAGCTTCACCCACAAGAACCACATCGGGAGCTTCATCCATATCGGGACCACCATAGTAGGCCCGCATAAAGCCATCACGCTTATCGTGAGCATATCCTGGAGATCCTATAAGTATGTCATCATAGCCATCATTGTTTAGATCGCTAAAGGTGCCGGATTGTCCGCCAAAATGATCTCCAGCACTTTCTCCCAACAAAACCATCTCGGGGGAGGAGAACCCAAACTGCTGTCTACCATGATACAAGAAAACTCTACCTTTCCGATCATTCCATTCAGGATCAGATATCAGAAC
>DAOVMB010000425.1 GCA_030630905.1 Sedimentisphaerales bacterium | reverse complement strand
GCCAGCCGCTGATCCATAACTCTGTCGCCCTGGCTCTTGCTGATTTCGATTCGGCCCTCCTGGGGGATATCGTTGCGATAGGTCAAAAGCCCGCCGAGAACTTTTAACCTTGCAATAATGTTGTCGGAAATCGTGCCGGGCAGCTTTTCGATGGTATTCAGAACGCCATCGAGACGGAATTTTATGGCTAATTCCGCACCCGTAGGCTCGAAATGAATATCGCTTGCACCGCATTCTACGGCTTTTGTGAGCAAATCATCTACCAAAGACACAACATCCTTTGCATTCTCGGATTGTTCGTAAGAGCTTTTATTAGAATGACTTAAATCCATGTTTCTGTGTTTTGACCTTGATGATTTCTGCATTTATCAACTCTTTGTACCACAGCATAAGACGCAACAGCACTACAAAAGTTATCCAAGAAAAAGCAAAATTTTTCATATATTGTGAAGATTTTTGTTAACATATTATTTAGTGTTGCGTCTTAATAGGTAGAATAAGGTAACAACGTGTGAATTGACGCTCATGTTTAGCAAGGCCATAAGTTACGGATCTGTTTGGGATTACGCAGCCTCTGAGTCTATCGTCGAGAGCCAGCGATGGATACTCTCTACAATGCAGAAGTATGGCCAGGAATTGGTCACGATGCTCTGGCGAATTCTGGGCAACGAGCAGGATGTTTGTGATGCTTACCAGGATACGTTTCTGCAGTTGGCTCATTTCGAGGGGGGGCAAAAACCTGAACATGTAAAAGCGTATGTTTTCCGTGTGGCGAACAACGTCGCGGTCTCGATGTTACGACGCAGGATTGCCGAGAGAAACAGGCTGCCCATGTCTGTGACCGCGGGAAAGGCAATAAGCTCGCCCGTTAAAGAGCTCGATTCCAAATACCTGCAAGAAACTCTAAGAGACTGTATAGCTCAATTGCCCGAACATCTGAGAAACGTCATTACACTACGCGACCTGGCGGAATTGCCTTATCCTCAAATCGGCAGGATATTGGGTATATCGGCAGCAACAGCGAGGGTTTATCGATGCAAAGCCGTCCAGCTACTGGCAGTGTGGATGAGTAAAGAAGAATGAAAATGACAGAAATGAAAACAAACAATAAGTGCAGGCGGATCAGAGCCTGGCTGTATACAACTATAAGCGGAAGTTTCGGTCCTGAAGCAAATTGGTTACACAACCATATTATTCATTGTCCGAGATGCCAGCGGAGACTCATTTCCTGCGCTAAAGTTAATCTTGCTTTATCGTTCATGAAAAGTCAGCCGCATGGGCTTGATTTGCTGATGCGTGCAAATACGCAGGCCGTGGCCGTACTCAAGCATAGTCTTAGACGTGAGCCGAAAGCTCAGAAGCTTAAAAGAAAGCTCCCCGAACCAAAGTTGCTGGAAAGGTGTAGTAAATACGGGTATTCTGTTGCGAATTTAGCAGCCTGCATTGTAATCCTGTTGCTTATGAAAATTGGTGTTTTTTCCTCCATGGATAAGTTTCATAACCAGGGTCAACAAGTCATGAAGCAGTATTACGCCAGACAGGTGGGTGAAGACCTGGCGGATGAGGTTTTCCCAGAAGACACCAAGCCTCCATCATCTGCGAATTCTCGTGGATTTACCAATGCATAGTAGAGCCTATCCAAATAACGGTTCGCTATCACTTGTCATGCTGAACGCAGTGAAGCATCTGGGTTGCGAACAGTGATATCAAACCCAGATTCTTCGGCTTTGCCTCAGAATGACAAACGCTAAAGGGTAATATCGGATAGGCTCTAAGCCCCAACTCAAGCATTCCTCAATTAATTCCAATGATCATTTCAATTAAAATAACTATATATCACGACTTTCAGTAAGATTCTATCGGACGTAGAAAAAGTATTATTTTTCTACCGTGAGTTGATTTGATTAGCCCCGAATTATTCCTTATATTTTATTTAACGCTTCTCATGGAGGTTTTTATACGCTCACCCGCAGAGGTGATGCGTTTTTCGTTTTGGATACACTATCGTTAGTCCTCTAAAACAGGAGCGTTTGACCAGGTTCGGAAATATTAAACGTTTAGAACTGGGGGTATTATAGAATCATGGCACGGATTTTTGGATTTAAAATTAAAGAGCAGCGGACCTGTAAGAACCAAATTGGCGGCCATTCAGATTATGGCGACGATGACGATAAGGAAATCAACGGTCTGTCGCAACTGTATAGCCCGGAGCAAGAACAAGAACAGGAGAGTGCCGCTCAGATTCGGGATGAGGCGGATGTCCTTTCCGAAATGGGAAAAATTACGGGCGAACAGATCTCCGAACTCAGGCGAATACAGAAAGAAAGAGCTAATTGTGATGTCTGTCAATTAATCAAGGAACTGAACTTAGCTCATGAACCGGATATCTCGATGGCTCGGGCAAATCTTTACGGATGCGAATTTCAAAGGATCGAGCCTGAAAAGGTAGATAAAAGCATTTTCAATAAGCTTGACCTTGAATACATAAAAAGCAACCGCATCATGCCCTTCGCGGTCAGGGATGACATCCTCGTTGTAGCAACAAGTCGTCCCGCCGACCTTTTCGTTATCGAAGACGTTAAACGGCAAACTCAGATGAACACAGAGACAGTCGTGTGCCTGGATGAAGATATAGATAAAGTCTGCGAGACCTTCGATAACGAACAAATCGATTACGATATTGATGATATCATTAATGATATGACAGATGTCGAGGTGGTTCAGGATAAGCAGGAAGAGTCGGATGACCTCGAAAAAATGGCAGGCCAATCGCCTATTATCAAATTTGTCAATTATCTGATTAGTAACGCGGTACGCGATGGGGCCAGTGACATTCATATCGAGCCCAAGGAAAAGTTCATGAGGACAAGGTATCGCATAGACGGCGTACTTTTCGAGATGAAGCAGTCACCGTTGAAGATGCATCCCGCGATTGTCTCGCGAATTAAAATTATGGCCGACCTCGATATTTCTGAAAGGCGGTTGCCGCAGGACGGCAAAATCAAGGTTTCCGTTGGTGGCAGGGCAATCGATTTACGTATCTCGACACTGCCGACGAATCATGGAGAAAAGGTGGTTATCGGTGTGCTGGACAGTGAATCCATTACGCGAGGTCTTGAGCAGTTGGGTATGGAGCCTGATGTGATGACAGGTTTTGGTGGGCAGGTAGCCATGCCTCACGGGATTTTCCTCGTTACCGGCCCGACCGGCTCCGGCAAGAGCACCACACTTTACTCGGCTCTGTCCCAGATGGACGGTGACAAATTGAATATTTCGACTGTTGAGGATCCGGTTGAATATGAACTT
>DAOVMB010000014.1 GCA_030630905.1 Sedimentisphaerales bacterium | reverse complement strand
CACTGATAAAAAATACATGCATCCGGCAACGGAATCTGATATTCTAACCGGCCAGATCGGTTGACGATTTTCGATTTCAAAATCGTCAATCGATGATCGAAAATTGACAATGTTTTTTGAGAGGGCATGCAGATGCATCGTAAAGAAATGACACGACGAATGTTCCTGAAGGCGGCAACATCCGCTGTCGCTGTCCCTTATGTGATTACATCTTCGGCCCTTGGCGCCGGGGGCAAACGCCGCAAAGCTCCGAGCAAACGTGTGAACATGGGATTCATCGGCCTGGGGGGGCAGGGCACCGGACATCTCCTCGGCGGTGCATGGACGTATGTTCCCGGGGGGTATATCGCCCGGAACGACGTACAGGTCATAGCTGTTTGCGATGTACGCCGTGAACGTCGCACCCGTGCATGGAAACGGTGCAATGAGATATACGCCCAGCGGTTCGGCCAATCCGATTACGATGGTGTACAGGCGTACAATGATTTCCGGGAAGTTCTCGCTCGTACTGACATCGATGCTGTATTGCTCGCTCTGCCGTATCATTGGGCTGCTCCTATGGCCATCATGGCGCTACGCTCGGGTAAGGACGTTTACTGCGAGAAGCCCATAGCCATTACGGTACGAGAGACTCAATGTTTGGTCCGGACGGCTCGTTCCTATGGCCGTATTTACCAAGCCGGCACTCAACAACGTTCGGAATACGGCGGCAAGTTCCGCCAGGCTTGCGAACTTGTCCGCAACGGCCGTATCGGACAACTCAAGGATGTCTATGCCTTCCGCCCCCCGGGCGCGTTTGTGCCGACTGCCTGGACCTCCGACCGCTCGGTGGCCGTACCGGATGGATTTGACTGGGACCTCTGGCTCGGACCGCTACCCTGGCGACCATATGGTGGTTCAGCCGGACATGCGTTGGGCGGTCTGTTCGTCGGCGATGTCAACTGGAGTCCGCACCACTATGACATTATTCAGTGGACTGTGAATCCCGATCCCAGGGCCCCGATTGATGTTGAGTACGATAAGGGCAATGTCCATTACCACTACAAAAACGGGATCGTTGTTCATTCGGCCGGTTATCCCGGAGAACCGGTGGGTGGCGAGGGTGGCGCCTGCTTTGTCGGTACGGAGGGCAGCATCGCCGTAGATCGCAGCAACATCGTCTCATATCCTGCGAGTATTCTCAAGGAAATGCTCCGGCCCGATGATGAGCGCGTGTATCGCGCCGACAGCCACTCAGGTAATTTCCTGGAATGCATCCGTACGCGCAGACAGACTATCTGCAATCCCGAGATCGCCGCTTACACCATGAACGCTATTCTGATCGGTGGTATTGCGCTGGCTTTACAACGCAATGTTCATTGGAATCCGGCGACGCTTGAATTCCCCGGGGACGAAATCGCGAATCGCCTTCTTTCCTATACTCCACGTCCGCCGTGGTGTCTCTAAAATGACCATGAATGAATACTTTGTTTCATTATAGTAAAGGAAGCTTATGAAGATCCATTTTTTCAATAATATTCTGCTTATCTGTTTCATAATTCTTTCAGCTTGTAATGTACATGCTGCCGAGGAACAAGAGCTCATCGATATCCTGCACTCTTCGGCCGGTGCAGCAGAAAAATGCGCTGCGTGTCAGCAGTTGAGAATCTATGGCACTGTCCAATCCGTTCCAGCCTTGGCCGCGTTGCTGGGTGAGCAGCGCGTTGGTCATGCCGCCCGTTATGCATTGGAGGGCATTCCAAGTCCCGAAGCAGACGCTGCGCTGCGTAAAGCTCTCACCAAAATCTCCGGCCTGATCAAAGCAGGTCTAATCAATTCTCTCGGTTGGCGCCGCGATGCGGCGTCAGTGCCGTTGCTTGTGCCGTTAATATCGGATGCTGACACTACGATAGCGAAGGCAACCGCCTCTGCATTGGGTAGGATAGGTATCGACGAAGCCGTCGCTGCGTTGAAAGAGGCGCGCGAGAACTCGAATCCAGCAGTTCGCCTCGCGGTGCTGGAAGCACTGCTGGGCTGCGCAGAAAACCGTCTGCGTGCAGGTGATGATTTAGGCGCGGCGGCGCTCTATGGCGATTTGTTCGGTGCCGAGGTTCCACCTGCTATCCGAACGGCCGCTTGGCGGGGATTGGTTTTGTCTAATGACAATCAACGCCCGGAACTCGTCGTCAAAGTCCTCAGTGGTAACGATGAGCAACTCCGACTTGTCGCGCTCAAGCTCGTGCGAGAAACAAAGGACGCACAATTGATCAAGGCTTGTCTGCGACAGTGGAACTCCCTTCCTGCCTTAGCCCAGTGGGCGGTGCTGGACGGGCACCTGCAATTCGGCACCGAAGCTCTTTCGGCAATCCGCACTGCGAGCAAAAGTCCACATCTGGCGGTCCGAATAGCCGCATGGAAAGCCCTGGCCAATTTGAGTGATGCCTCTATGATACCCGCCCTGGCGTACGCAGCAGCCAAAGGTGAACCGGCGGAACGTGAAGCTGCCCGTGACACGCTCGCACGCGTAGGCGGTCCGGGTGTCCGTAAGGCTCTTCTGGCATATCTCAAACAAGCCGAGACCACGGAGAAGGTCGAACTACTTCTTGCGATGGGCAAACGCAGCGACACCGCGGCCGCGCCGATGCTGTTACAATACGCAAACGCATCGAAAGAAACTATCCGTCTTGCCGCGTTGGAGTCACTGCGTCACCTGGCTGTGACTGATACTCTACTGCCGCTACTCGATCTTATTGTCACATCAAAATCCGCTTCCGATCGTAACGCGGTCCTAAAGGTCCTTTATGCGGTTTGTCAGGCGAGTCCCGACAAGAACCAGGTCAGCCGCCAAGTCATCGCGGCAATGAACCGCCTGCCGGCCTCGGAGCATCGTTATGTACTGCCGCTGCTTTTGGAAATTGCTACTCCTGCAGCCCTGACCGAGATGTTAAAGTCCACTCAAAACAGCGATGCACAACTGGTGCGTGAGTCCATTCGTTTGCTGACACAATGGCCCAATGCAGAACCGGCGGAGAACCTTTTCGAAATAACCCGTACTAATTCCGATCCATCCTTACGTACCCTTGCGTTGCGTGGAGGCATCACCGTGGCCGGCCGTGAACCTGACCCTTCCGCGCGTCTGGTGCTAATACGCCAAGCCTTTTCGTTAGCCAGTCGAACTGAAGAGAAAAAACTGGCTTTGAGTCAACTGGGCCGGATTCCGCTGACCGAGGCACTCGAAATGTCGCTGCGATACCTGGATGATCCGGAACTCATCAATGAAGCCGGTTTCGCTGCGGTCAGTATAGCCGAATCCCTGGCTGACGCTGATCCGCAACTAGCCAACAAAGTTTCCCGCAAAGTTCTAGAACACTGTAAAATGCCGGCTATCGTTAAACGTGCCTGGGCCTTACGAGTTAAACCCGCATCAAGTGGTCCCTTCATTCGGGATTGGCTTGTGTGCGGGCCTTACCGCCGGAAGGGTGTTATTGGGGCAATTGCAGTATTTAATCTTGTCTTCGGGCCCGAAAAACCGGGCGAAGCCGTAAAATGGTATGCTGCCCCAGTGGGCGACACCATAAATCTGATGGGATTTTTCCCCAACCAATCCAATTGTGTAGCTTATCTTAAGGCAGAGATAATTGCCTCCGAAGCCACCGATGCGATCCTCTTGATGGGCAGCGATGACGGGATCAAGGTCTGGCTGAACGGCACCGAGGTTCACAGCAACAACGTTGACCGCGGTCAGGTTGTGGACCAGGACATGGCGCCCATCAAATTGAAACAGGGTCCTAACGAACTGCTGCTTAAAATCACCCAGGGCGGCGGCGGCTGGTCGGTTTGCACTCGTATTGTCGGCGCAGACGGCCTTCCCATCGAAGATTTACGTGTCAAATCCCAGATCGGCGCGGCACCACCCGTCAGTACATACAAACCTGCGCCCGTGACCAAGGTGGTTCCTAAACCAACTAAGCTGCCGCCCCCGAATAAATTCCCCAAACTCGGAAAAGGCTTTCGCCTGCACGTAATCAACGCCGATTCGGGCTTCGAAGCCGCCGGCATAGCCGATATCAACCGTGACGGCAAGCTCGATATTTTCTGCGGAGGATTCTGGTACGAAGCCCCGGCGTGGAAAAAGCACCTTGTGCGCGATGTGCCTGAACAGGGCGGTTATTATTACGATTTTGCCAACCTGCCGATGGACATCGACGGCGACGGCTGGATCGACATCGCCGACGTCGCGTGGCATAATAAAAAGCTGTTCTGGCTTCGCAATCCCGGCCGGGCTGGCGGCCAGTTCGAAATCATCGACATCGACACTCCGGGTAATATAGAGACAGCTTTGGCCGTCGATATCAACGCCGATGGGCAGCTCGACGTTCTACCTAACATCATGAGCCAAGCTGCGTGGTACGAATTCGGCCGTGACAAGGCCGCACCGCACGGCGTGAAATGGACCAAGCACCAGTTGCCGAAACAAGCCGCCGCCCATGGCATCGGGGCCGGTGACATCAACGGGGACGGCCGGTGTGATGTAATCACTCCCACCGGCTGGCTCGAACAGGCTCACCCTTCGACTCCGCTCAGGGTGAAGAATAAAGATTCCTTGATGACGAAGATTCAGGATTCCTTCATGCCGAGCGGAGACGAGGCATGGCGGTGGCACGCAGAGTTCGACCTCGGCCATGCCAGTATTCCCATACTCGCGCACGACGTCGACGCCGATGGAGACTCCGACATCATCTGGGGCATGGGCCATAATTATGGGCTGTACTGGCTTGAGCAAGGCACTTCAGACGGTGGCCGCTCCTGGCAAAAGCATCTTATCGATGATTCCTGGTCTCAGCCTCACTTTTTGCTTTTGGCCGATCTTGATAACGACGGCGCCGACGAACTTATCACAGGCAAACGTTTTCATGCCCACAACGGCAACGACCCCGGAGGCAACGACCCGCCCTGCTTATACTACTACAAATTCGACCGTAACGAAAGCGAATGGCAGCGCCATCTCATACATGAAGGCGGGGATGTCGGTTTCGGCATCAGCACGGCTGCTCGCGATATTGACGGAGATGGTGACATAGACATAGTAGCACCCGGCAAGAGCGGACTGTTCCTATTGGAAAACCTGCTAAAATAGACGAAGATGAAAGCCAAACCGAAGCTGCCTGTCCATAGGTCTGAGATATGCGCTTGAAATGCAACTTGTACCAAAGCCTATATTCAGTATCCCGACCCGTTCGATTGCACGAACGGCGGCACAGTCATCTTTGAGATATCGAAACGACAAAGCTAAAACAAGCCCGTCAATATTTGTCAGTCAAGCTTCGATTGCAAAAGATTGGCGAGCAAAATGCTCCTCGCCCGGGGCGAACAAATTGGATCATACTAATATTGACTAAGGCCGCGTGGGCGGGCATAATGTTGCCATGTTAGCGTCGAGTCGGCTACGAGGCAGATCGAAATGTATGGTAATCAAATTTCAGGAGGCAAAAATGAATTCAAAGAGATTTGTGGCATGGTTGATTGTGGCGGCAGTGGTGTTGCAGGTGGCTCCATCTATGGAGGCCCAGGCCCGGTCGCGCGGTTCTGCAAAACAAAAGAAGGAAGTGGACAACGTCGCGCCGCGCGGGTTTACCGCCCTGTTTAACGGACGCGACTTCACCGGCTGGAAGGTGCCCGAAGGCGACGGCGGGCACTGGAAAATCATCGACGGAGTGATTGACTACGATGCAGAGAGCCAGGCCAAGGGTGATAAGAGCCTGTGGGCGGTGGGCGAATTCGGCGACTTTATCCTGCGTGTAGACTGGAGAATCAAGGAGACGCCTTATATCAATCCACGTGTCCCCTATATCCTGCCTGACGGCACGCACGCAAGAGATATTAACGGCAAGGAAATACGAATGTCATTTCCCGACTCCGATTCGGGGATATACCTTCGCGGTTCCGGCAAGAACCAAGTGAACATCTGGTGCTGGCCTATCGGCTCGGGCGAGTTCTACGGCTACAGGAACGACAAGAACCAGCCGCCGGAAGTTCGTGCCGGCGTGACCCCTCTAACGCAGGCCGACAATCCCGTCGGGCAGTGGAACCGCTTCGAGATAAGAATGAAGGGCGACCGGGTGACGGTCGTTCTAAACGGCAAGACGGTCATAAAGAACGCCCAACTACCAGGAGTCGCAGCCAAAGGCCCGGTAGGACTCCAGCACCATGGCAGCAAACGCGACGGCAAATGGACCAGCCCGCCAGCCCTTTTGCAATTCAAGAATATCTACATAAAAGAGCTGTCGAAAAACTAAACTGAACAATTGAAAGGCATGAAATGCGAAACGCGATACCGAACAAGATATGTGTTTCTTTAGTGTTGGCTTCCGTAATCTGCGTGGGAAATCTGCTAAGAGGTGAAACGTTCAGCAGTGAGAACATACCGCTGCCGGAACATCCGCGCCCTGATTTTCAAAGACAGCAATGGCTCAATCTCAACGGCCCCTGGCAATTCCGCTTCGACGAAAAGAACGTGGGACAGAAACAGCAGTGGTTCAAGGCCGGCACCGACTTTCCCGAGACTATTATGGTTCCTTTTCCCTGGGGCTCGAAACTGTCCGGAATCGAAGATAAGGCGGACATTGGCTGGTACGCTCGCTCGTTAACCGTTCCCGAATCATGGCTGGGTCAGCGGGTTTTTCTGGTTATCGGCGCCTGCGACTGGCACACAACCGCCTGGCTGGACGGAAATCCGCTGGGCGATTACCAGGGAGGCTACACTCCTTTTGAGTTCGATCTTACGCCGTACTTGAAAAAAGGAAAAACACATCGCCTGGTCTTGCGAACTGATGACACGCCTCATAAATTCAAACTTGAGGGCAAGCAGGGCTACGGTAGGGCCGCCGGGATATGGCAGACCGTCTATCTGGAATCTCGCCCAAGGATTGCTCTGGAGACGATTCATTTCACGCCTGATATCGACAGCAGGAAAGTCTCGGTGAAGGCAACTCTTGATAAGCCTGCTCCGGCGGATATGAGCCTGAAACTTCAATTCAAGCCACACGACCTGGAGAATCCGAATATTACCCAAACGGTTCGCAAAGGAGCCAGGAAAATAGAATTCGAGGTAAGCATTGAAAAGCAGCGTTTGTGGTCGCTGGAGGATCCGTATCTTTACGAGGTTGAGGCGGTTTTGCTCGGGCCAGGCGAGATCGAAGATAATGTATCCACATACTTCGGCATGAGAAAGGTCAGCGTGGTCAATCTTCCCGGCACGGATTTTCCCTATATCGCGCTGAACGATAAGCCGGTATATTTGCAGTTGGCGCTGGACCAGGCCTATCATCCTGAGGGTTTTTATACTTTCCCCAGCGACGATTTCATGCGGGACGAGATATTGCGCAGCCGGCGCATCGGTCTGAACGGGCAGCGTATTCACATCAAGGTCGAAGTGCCGCGAAAACTGTATTGGGCCGACCGGCTCGGAGTCCTGATTATGGCCGATGTCCCAAACAGTTGGGGACCGCCCGACGCTAAAATGCGCCAGGAGACCGAAACAGCGCTGCGAGGGATGATCCGCCGGGATTATAACCATCCTGCGATTTTTTCCTGGGTGAACTTCAATGAAACATGGGGACTGCGAACCGGGAAAAAAGGCTACACCGCGGAAACTCAGGAATGGGTAGCATCGATTTATCAGTTGACTAAGAAGCTCGATCCGACGCGCCTGGTGGAAGACAACTCACCCTGCAACAACGACCACGTCGCCACGGATATCAATAGCTGGCACGCGTATTTGCCCGGTTACCGCTGGCGTGAGCGGTTGGAACAGATTACCCACGATACGTATCCGGGATCGAAGTGGAACTACATCGGCGGACGTACCCAGGCCAATCAGCCCCTGCTCAACAGCGAGTGCGGCAATGTCTGGGGTTACGAGGGAAGCGCCGGCGACGTCGACTGGAGTTGGGATTATCATATTATGATGAACGAGTTCAGGCGGCATCCTGAGATTTGCGGCTGGCTATACACCGAGCATCACGATGTCATCAACGAATGGAACGGCTACTATAAGTACGACCGTTCGGAAAAGTACACCGGCATACCCGAACTAATCGAGGGCATGAGCTTGAGAGACTTGCATGGCCAATTTTATCTGGCCTCGGAAAGGGAGCTGTGCCGTAACGTCAAACCGGGTGAGAATATCCAAGTGCCTCTTTATGCTTCATTCATGACGGATGCAGCGGTCAGCGGGAATTTAATGCTGCGGGCCGAACTTTTCGGCTGGGACACATTCGGGCGCCGGGAGACTTACTCACAATATGAACGCACTGTTTCTTATAGTCCCTGGATGAATAAGGAGCTAAAACCAATCTCGGTGACAATGCCCGGTAAACCGGCGCTGGCCGTACTGAGCCTGGCCTTGGAAGATGAATCGGGAAATGTCCTGCATCGCAATTTTACGACGTATCTTGTATCGCAAGGTCAGTCACCCCGCAAAGAGACAATTACCTCAAATTCCGGGAAAATCAAAGTTGTTCGTTTTGCCCCTAATAGTTTCAGAAAGGCTGAATGGTCCCTCAAACAGTGGAATGTGCTCGAAGGACTGAAAGTAAACGGTGCCGGGGCGGGGTATTTCGAATATTCTCTGCCCTGGCCCGCCGGTCTGAAGGTCGAGGACATCGCCGAAGCTGGCTTGCGTGCCGAGGTTTCCGCAAAGCAGCTCTTCGGCAAGGACAGGGAGGGTGCACGCAAACGGGAAGGCGATTTCATGCGGGGCAAGGGGACACACGATCCCAGCTCGAATCCTAACTCATACCCGATGACCGATGAGACTCGTTACCCAAGTGCCGTTCGCATACGTGTTGCCGGACGAGCTGTGGGGACATTCGATCTTCAAGATGATCCGGCGGATCACCGTGGAATCCTTTCCTGGAACAGCCAGAAACGTGACCGAAAACTGCGTGAAGCCGGTTCTTATGGCTACCTGATAAACGCTCATATTCCAAAATCGGTTTTGCGGGAAGCGGCCGCTCAAAAAGAAATAGTATTGAGACTTGAAGTCGACGAGACGCTGCCGGGAGGGCTGGCAATTTACGGCGAGCGATTCGGCCGATACCCTCTCGATCCGACCCTCGTCTTTGTATTGAAGAATTGAAAGGCTGCCTGGTAACCGCTGGTCGGGCTTACCCTTCGACTGCGCTCAGGGTGAAGATGTGGGGGTTCTTCATGCCGAGCGAAGACGAGGCATTCTTGCCTTGAAGTTCGACCGGATATTCAATAGAGCTGCCGGAATTGTTCTGGAAGGTCTTTTCAGAGTGCACAACATGTGCACCGCATTGGGCAATGGAGCCTCACCCACCCTTCTTGCAGCCAGCCATCGTAGTAGCCAGGAAAATCCCTAATAAAAATAATATCACCCAGTTTTTCATGCTTTATATCCTTTAAGTTTTTAACTCTAATTTTCCCGGAGCAATCGTAAATTTTAATAAGAACTTCCACAAGGCATAATGTTCTACCGGGCGATTTCCTTTCGCAGCCACTCGATGCTTTGCTCGACCTTGCCGGGGGCCGCCTCACATTCTATGGAGAGCACGCCATCGAAGTCGATTTCCTTCAGCAGTTCGATGCACCCGGCGATATTTTCGGCGTTGACTCCTTCACCTATAGCGACCACGGACGAGGCGATACCCGTCTGTCCGCCAAGCACAACCTTAGCAAGCTCCTCACTGACGTCCTTGATATGGCAATGTGAAACTTTCTCACGGAACCGCCGGAGGAACTTCACCGGGTCCTGCCCGGCAATAAAAGTGTTGCCGGTGTCGAAGTTCATCCTCAAATAGGGTGAATCGAAGAAACTCAGGATTTGCTCCATAGTATCAGGATCGGTCGTGTAAGGACCATGCGGTTCTACATTTATTATCATGTCATATCTTTGCGCCCAGTCCAGCACTACGCGATAGTACTGTTTCATAAGCACCATAACCTCTTCATCAGTATATCCCTCCGGCTTGCTGCCTCCGTCGGTTGTGTCAACGCAGGGACACCCGATAGCCCTGGCGAACTGGATGGTCCGAATCGTGTATCCGATACCCCGATACTGACCTTCAGGGCTTGACATCGGATAGGCAGCGTCGAGTTCTGAGACTTTTAATCCAAGCGAGTCCAGATAACTTTTGAGTTTAAGCGGATCGGAGTGAAGCGGAATATGCGGATTATATCCCAATGCCTGAATGAAGTAGTCACCATCGATTGTCCCGAACTCTACATACTCAATATCGTTGTCTTTTGCGAACTGACACGGCACCTCATAAGAAACATCGAAGTGCCGCCAATTATCTACGTGCATACCTAATTTTAACATAGTCTTACTCCCTTCAACATTTATTCGATCAAATTACACGAGTTATTAAATTATAGTAATCCAATGAGGCAGGTAATTGCAATCCATTTTTCAGACCGACATCTCATCCAAATTGAAGAGCAGCCATATCTTGATAGTGGTTGCGAGTCGTTAGGATCCGCTATTGACAACCTCATTCAAGCAAGTATCATAATCCGTATATGAGCACAATAATGTTTGCATTGCCTGTCCGGGCAGAAGGGACATTTACCATGGAAAAGATAAATAGGCGAAAATTCATCGGTACAACAGTAGCTGGTACCGTGGCCATGACAAAAATGCTTCGCGGGGCTTCAAACACAGAAAAACCAAAGCTGAAAACCGGCCTAATCGGCTGTGGCTGGTATGGTATGGTGGATTTGAAAGCGGCCTTCAAGGTCGGCGGCGTGGAAATCGTTGCACTTTGCGATATAGACAGCGAGCACCTCAAGAAAAGTGCGGACGAAGTTGAAAAGTTGCAGGGCTCACGACCTAAGACTTTCAAATCCTACAAGGAGCTTCTTGATACTCCGGGATTAGAGGCTGTGATTATTGCATCGCCGCCTCATTGGCATGCGCTTATGTTTATCGCCGCTTTGGAAAAAGGCCTCGATGTATATTGTGAGAAGCCGTTGTCATACGACATAAACGAAGGCAAGGCAATGGTCGAGGCGGCGAAGAAACACGGCCGGATAGTGCAAATCGGCTTCCAACGCCAGAAGAGTAAAGCAATTCAACAGGCCCGGCAATATATTCAACAGGGCAATATCGGTAGAATTATCCAAGCCGAGGCGCAAATTCACTATACCGCCGGCATGCGGGACACTACGCCGCAGGAGCCGCCGGCATCATTAGACTGGGATTCGTGGTGCGGACCCGGGCCCAAGCTTCCGTATTGCCCGCAAATCGGTCATTTCGCATGGAGGTTGGAAAAAGAATCCGGACACGGCCACCTGGTTGACTGGGGTATTCATTTAATCGACTCCACTCGCTGGATTTTGGGAGAAACCATGCCGCGGTCGGTCCAGGCTGCCGGCGGAATTTACTATTTCAAGGACAAGATTACCACGCCGGATATACTTACCGTCCATTTCGATTTCGACGCCTGTCCGGTGATCTGGCACCACCGCATTTGGGGAGCACAAGAGTACAATCATGAGGTCTCAAACGGCATTTTCTTTTACGGGGAAAAGGGGACTGTTTTCGTAACCGACAGAAAATGGATTATCATTCCAAAGGGAAAAGACAAGCAGCACAAAGTGAACGAAGTCTCAGCCGATATGGCCACGGAGCACATGGCCGAGTTCCTCCAGGCTGTGCAAAGCCGCAAACAGCCTCTCTGCACTACCGAAGAGGGATATTATTCTACCGCTACCGTAAAACTGGCCATGATTGCCTACGATATAGAGAGCAAGATTAGCTGGGATCAGGAATCTCAGACAATAATCGGCAATCCCAAGGCCGCCGAACTGCTGCAACGCGAGTATCGTAAGCCCTGGAAGCATCCATATAATGGCTGACCGAGGCCTTGAATTTTGCAGGTTTTTTTTGCACAATACGAACTTTTTACGGGGATAAACCGTAAGAAGATTACACGTTTAAATATACAAAAGCCCATATATTCAACTGGGCACAAATTGAGGAATTTATTTGGCTGAAAGCAAGATTTTAAAGGAGAAATCCTTATGACAACAGATGTCAAGCAAATCGGAGAGTTGGTACGACAGAAAAGTGAGTTTGTAAGGGCGCTTTTCACAGAAATGGACAAAGTCATCGTCGGGCAGCGATATATGCTCGAGCGCATGCTGATCGGATTGCTAGCCAATGGGCATATTTTGCTGGAGGGTGTGCCGGGTCTGGCCAAAACGATGGCCGTAACGATTCTGTCCCGCGCGATCGACGCCGATTTCAAGCGTATTCAGTTTACTCCCGACCTGCTGCCGGCCGACCTGATCGGCACACAAATCTATCGACAATCCGATGGAGATTTCCATACCCGCAAAGGTCCTATTTTCGCCAACATTATATTGGCCGACGAGATCAACAGGGCGCCGGCCAAGGTGCAAAGCGCCCTGCTTGAAGCCATGCAGGAAAGACAAGTCACCATCGGCGATGAAACCTTTCCCGTGCCCAGACCTTTTCTGGTGCTGGCCACGCAGAATCCTATCGAGCAGGAGGGAACGTACCCGCTCCCGGAGGCACAATTAGACCGCTTTATGCTGAAGCTCAAAATTGATTACCCCAGCAAGGACGAGGAGCGCCAGATTCTCGACAGGATGGCTGCGACGGATATTCAATTCGATATCAAAGCGGTTATCAGTCCCGAAGATATTTCTCAGGTCAGAAACGTCGTCGATGAGATATACATCGACGAAAAGATCAAGGATTACATCGTTGACATAGTCTGCGCCACAAGGGAGCCGGATAAGTACGGCATAGAAATGGCCAATTTCATAAACTACGGCGCCTCACCAAGGGCAACAATATACCTTGCCGTCGCCGCGAAGGCACACGCATTCGTCCAGCAAAGGGGCTATGTCACCCCGCAGGATGTCAAGAGCATCGGCCCCGACGTTCTGCGCCACAGAGTGATTGTCAGCTATGAAGCCGAAGCCGAAGACAAAACCAGCGAGGACATCATCAAGACAATTTTCGACAGTATCGAAGTGCCGTAAGCGATTGACGATAGTGGCGAGGCCGTCCCGGCCTTGCGTCCCGCTGGCATCTTGCCAGCGGAAAGGAACAAGGGCAAGATGCCCTCGCCACATAGAAAATACTTTTTTGAAATGCGATGATACCCAAGGAACTAATAAAAAAGATCAGGCAGATTCAGATTTACACGTCTCGTGCGGTAAACGCCAGCTTTGCCGGCCAGTACGAGAGCGTTTTTAAAGGCCGGGGGATGCAGTTCGACGAAGTCCGCGAGTACATGCCGGGCGACGACATTCGCACAATCGACTGGAATGTGACGGCCCGTACGGGCAAGCCTTATATCAAGCGCTACGTCGAAGAGCGCGAGATGACGGTCATGTTCGCCGTTGACCTGAGCGCCTCGGGCGATTTCGGAACCGTCAACAAGATGAAAAACGAGCTGGCAGCCGAGTTCTGTGCCGTGCTGGCATTCGCCGCGGCCAAGAACAACGACAAGGTGGGTCTGCTGATTTTCACCGACCGCATCGAGCTGTATATCCCGCCCAAGAAGGGAATCCGCCACATGTTAAGGCTGATTCGCGAGCTGCTTTATTTCAAAATGCCCAGGAGGCGAACCAATATTCCCCATGCCCTGGATTATCTCGCCAAGGTGATACGCAAGAGAGCGACCGTGTTTCTCGTGTCCGATTTTATAGAAACTGGTTTCAAGAAGCCCCTGAGCCTTCTGAACAAGCGTCACGATGTCATTGCCGTCTCGGTGCGCGACCGGGCCGAGATTGCACTGCCGGGAGTCGGACTCATTGAATTTGCAGATGCAGAGACTGGGCAGATTATTCTCGTCGATACATCCAGCAGGAAATTCAGAAACCAGTACAGCAGCACAAGTGCACAGCGATTTGACGAACTGAAAAACATGCTGCGAACAATTAATATTGACTGTATCAATATCAATACGGACAAGCCGTACGTGCATGACCTGGTCCGTTTTTTCCACATGCGGCATCGGCGACAGTGACTTGGTAGCTCTTCTGCAGATAATAAAAACTGAAGGAGTAAAAATTATGGAAGGAAAATTGGATTTTTCGCTCCCTGAGAAAAAACAAAAAAATGCCATTACAAATTTAATAATCATTGTATTGCTTTTGATTCTCATCGGACTGACGGCTGCAAATATGGCCCTGAGACCGGCGACAGAAAATCAGACACCTGATGGAACAAGCTACTCACTATCGGCCGAACAGACCAAACAACTGGCAGGCAAGCTCGCCCAGCGAAACCTGCATATCAGAGCGGCAAACCTCTGGAAGGATTATCTTGCGGCAGGCAAGTTAACCGATGCGGAGTGCGCCAGGACACTCTTCCAGATCGGCACTCTACTGGAAAAGGCAAATTTACATGACCAGGCGATCGAATATTTCTATCGCAGCGAAATTGTCGCCGACCTCGGTGAGCTGAAGCCCCAGATCAACGCTCATATCAGGAACTGCTTCGAGAAGCTCGGCAAGTTCTCGGCGTTGCGATACGAATTGATGGATCGGACAAGCCTCGAAGCGGCCCCCGCGGCGGGCGCAAAAATCGTCGCCGAAATTGGCGCCGAGAAGATAACCGAGGCCGACCTTGACGCCTTCATCGAAAGCGAAATTGAGAACCAGCTTGAACCAATGGCGCCGTTTATGACGCCGGAGCAGTTCGGCGAACAAAAAAAGAAGATGCTGGAACAGTATAAAAATCCGCAGGCCAAACAGCAATATCTGCAGGCATGGCTCGCACAGGAAGTTTTGTACAGGCAGGCTCTACAAGAGGAATTGACAGAGAAACCGGAGGCCAAAAAACTGATCGACCAGTTGACACGCGGCGCTTTGAGTCAGCTTCTAATGAATAGGGAGCTTGCAAGCAAAATCAACATTACAGAGACCGATGTTCAAACATACTACACAGCCAACAAAGACAAATTTGTCGAACCGGCCAAGGCGGGAATCAGGCACATTCTTCTCGACGATCAGCAGCAGGCGAACGAGCTGATCGGCCGGATAAAGGACGGCGAAGATTTCGGCGAGCTGGCAAAACAGTTCTCGAAAGATGAAAGTACCAAAGAAAAGGCCGGCAAGATCGAAACGGAAATTCAAGAGGATTCTTCCATCCCCGGTATCGGGACGTACGAAGAGCTGAACAAGAAGATATTCGCCGTCGATGCCCCGAAAGTTCTGGACGAGCCTTT
>DAOVMB010000044.1 GCA_030630905.1 Sedimentisphaerales bacterium | reverse complement strand
GACTACGACCAGGTCAAAATTGCCTGCGTTCTGAGGCGCTTCAGACAGGCCGAGTAACCTCCGGCGAAAAGCCTCCATTGACTCGCCTTCGTTCGGTGGTATAAAATTTGTATCGGTGGAAAAAACAATAGCATCGCATCGACCGTCGAAGCCGGTCAAATCATGCAGTTTGAGCACGACTTGCTTTTTTGTAATCTCGACCATCCCGCCGTTCTGCCAGTGCCACTGGGCCCCTACTGTGCCGAATACGGTGCCGAGCGGCTCTTTGTCGATTATGAGCTGGAACTTGCCGGGCGCTCCCGGTGCTTTCCAGGAAGCGACCCAGTCGCGTGTCCGGACCCAGATGCGGTAGGTTCCCGTTGCCGGAAATGAAACAACCGTCGCGGCGTCGCCGACCGGCACGCCCAAACCGTGAGCCAGCAGGAACGGCGAGCCCATCTGGTCCATAAACTGCTGGTCAACAACCCAGCCGCCCCGGTTAGCGAAACCCTCGGCCTCGACAAGAATCGTGTCGCGGGCATCCTGCCCGCGATTCGAGGGCGGGACGCCCTCGACACGTGTCTGTGCCCCGGCAGAAGAAACCAGCACCGGCAGCAAAAGTACAAATATCAACGTGCTCAAAAAAGACATCTTCATTTTCATTGTAGCGTTACCTCCTGGATTATCAATTCGTTTAGATATCACTTGAAGAATTGGTAGAGCATTTCATCCGAGATTTGCAACGTGAATTGCTTGCCTGCATCTTCTACGCCGGCTGTTTCGTAAGATATGCTTTCCCGTATGGTCTTTTTCGTCGATTTATCAAAGTAACTCACAGTAAACCTCCCCTTCGAATGTGGTGGAACATATAGCATGACGATGCCATTTTCGTTGGTAATAGCTGTCTGTCCCAGTAATAAGCCATACTCGTCTAAACAACCAACTGCCACACCTTCAACCGGCTCACTTGACGAATCGATTACTTTTACAGCGATCTTAAAAGTTGGTATAAAATCTATGCGACCCAGATCGAGAATCTCGCCCTGACGGAGCTTAACACCGGGAATGACAACAGGGCCCCACTGAGGTTCGCGTCTCCAGTAGATTTTTATAGTCAGTTCCACTCCTGCCACGATATAAACGCTCTGGATATAATTTGGTCGCAACTTTTTTTTATAAAAAATGCTACCGCCCCTGGATTCCCGTGGAGTGGTCCGGAAATTTTTTAACCACGGCGTTTTATCCTCTGGTGATGGGCGCCAGTGGAATTTTATCTCGTACTTTTCCATGGGATCGTAGTCAGGGATATTTGGCTCAATGATTACCATGCCGGCCGGGAACAATTTCATCGGAGGCAGCTTAATGTAACCGTTCTCGTCAGACTCGAATTCCTTGAACCTCACGGATTCAGAACTATTTATGTCGATTGGTACCATGTATTTGAGTTGTTGTTGTGCGCCGAGATAATCCTTTTGTATGGCTATGAGGGGCCCAGAACGCCTATCTTCTGCTATGGGCAAAGCAATCTGAAAATCACCATTGGAGTCGGTTCGTGTCATCATTGTGGATTTAAAGTTCTCTTTCAGCAGCTCAAATATTAAGTCGTCGGGATCGAGTTCGGGATCAATTGAACATATAGCCTCCAACTGTTCGACTTCAAGGTCGGAAGTGATTGCGTCAGATAAAGAAGGCCTCTTCATAACGATAGCTCCGGGTATCGGCTCACCAGTCAAGCCGTGGATGACCCGGCCTTTATAGACAATCCTGTCTTCGGCTTTGGCTATGAAAACCAACAGATCGGGACTATCTTCGGTCACTTGTATTGGCTCAAACGTCAAGGATTCCTCTTCTGCAATTCGTGCTATGTATGTTCCCAGCGGAAACTTACCTCCATCTTTCCAACGATCATGCCCAAAGCTCCGCAAGCTTCTGTCTTGTCTGATGGTGAGTTCGATTTTCCAGAGCTGGTTTGGGTCGGTGATTGGCCCGAATTCGTCCTCAAAGGCAAAAGTATGGAAGTATCCGCCATAGCCCACGGGAAACATCGTAATTATAGTTTCTTCGCCGGAATTGATTTCTCCCATATAACGCTGAAGATCGAGGGCTTTTGGGGCTTCGATCCGGACAAAATATTTCGACGCCAGTGGAACCAGATTGCCGTGCTTGTCGCTATCCTTCTCAATGGGCAAATACATAGCAAAACTCCCTTGCGTGTCAGTGATGGTCCTGTACTTGTTGTAATAAGGCGTGCGTATAGACCCTCCACCGGGCGTGCCGACCATGCGGCATTCGATTAGCGCATTGGCAACCGGAGTGTCATTGGAGTCCACAACAGCCCCCCAGATAGTACGCTCGTCGGCCTTTACACCTGCGCGAACAAGGGGAGCCGTACAGGTTTCCAGCAATCTGCCTGAACGCCCTCGCCAGGTGGGGTCTATTAACGCGATACCATAATCGGGATGAGAAAGGACAAAATAGCACATCTCTAATACCACATTCGATTGAGGAGGCTTCAATCGTCCCTTTTCATCAAGTTGAACTTTTGCAAACGGTTCTGATCGGCCGACTTTCCAACCTCTGGCGTCAAAGATTTCCACTGTTGCGTTCGGAATCGGCTCGCCAAGAGCATCGGTAAAGACGCACCACTTATTCTTTGGTAAAGCTGGGACGGTGTATTTTACACATGACTCATCAGGATAAAAAACCGGACCATGTCTGGTACGAATTTCACCGCAATCCGGATGGTGGACGAGAAAAGAAAACTCCCGCAGTACAGAGGCTAACATGAGGGGTTTTGATCGGCCCTTCTCGTCAAGCGTAGCATTGCTAAGCCATACACACGGTCTATTGTCTGAATATCTGTCGCTGCCGATGAATATTTCCACTTTGGCGTTGGGGATGGGCTCACGGTCAGCATCTTCGAAAATCCACCATGTGTACTTGCTGTCTCGGTAATGTTCCGGCCAGATATAGAAACTTCCGCCCTTTTTGTACATGTAAAGCTCAGCGTATACAAAATTATCTATTACCGCTGCAACCGCTTCGTCGATCTGGTCTTGCCCAGCCACTACGATTACGGCTGATTCGGACATTTGGCCGAAAGCCTCAGTAACAGTATCGCATTGGAATGAAAGCCCATCAAGCTCGACCGTAACGAGCTTGTATGCTCTTGGGCCCTTTTTCCAATCGTTATAGACCCTCACACACACCTGTCTGCCGGTCAAGACTTCTTGTGCTAATTCTCTGGCCTGCCTTTCCTTCTTCTCGCGTAGGGATTCGCCCGTCTCTTCGTCGGCAAACGCAGCCAGCGAAAATAACGTAACAAGTAACAGCGAGAATATAGGTATGCGTTTCATTGTACCGCTTCCTATCTCTGTCCTATTATTATAATCACTTACCCGGCTTTTTCAAGTATTTTTTCGGAGCGGATAAATGGCAGATGTTCCGGACACTCACTTTGCCACGGCTAAGAGCGATCAAATTGGACGGGATATTTTTGCCAGGGCACCGCTCCGGCTTCGATAATGTGGTTGCGAAGGGCCATAGAGAGTGTCCGGTACATCTTATGCTTTCTGTTTAGCGGTTCCTGCTCCTGCGGATCGTCCTTGAGATTGTAAAGCTCCATCGGCTCGAAAGGATTGTTCTGCACGAGCTTGTAGTCACCGTACCGGGCGGCGTAATATGCCCGCCCGCCGTAGCCGCCGCCCTCGCGACGGACCCAGAACAAAAAGCGGTCCTCGACCGGCTGCGATTTGCTCAGCAGTCTCGACAGGATGCTTCGCCCGTCGATCTCGTGAGCGATCTTTGCCCCAGCGGCTTCACAGATTGTCGGGTACAAATCCATTGTCAGCGCTACGCGGTCGCTGTGCGTGCCGGGCTTAATCTTTCCCGGCCAGACGGCGCACATCGGCACGCGGATACCGCCCTCATACATCTGTCCCTTGCTCCCGTTCAAAGAGCCGTTGTTGGCTCCAACGTTAAGCTGGCCGCCGTTGTCGGATGTGAAAATCACCAGCGTATTGTCACTTACGCCGGCGTCTTTTAGTGCCGCGATGACCCTGCCTATGCCGTCGTCGAGATGCTCGATAAAAGCCACGAGCCTAGCGCGCTTCTCATTGATGCCGGGCTGGCGTTTCTTTACGCGCTCCAGCCAGTCATCGGGCGGCTGGATCGGCGTGTGCGGGGCGTTGTAGGCCAGGTACAAAAAGAATGGCCGGTCCGATTTGGCGCGGTCGTTAATGTAGTCGATAGACCACTGCGTGAACAGGTCGGTAGCGTGGCCTTCGGGGTCGATTTCTTTGCCGTTGAGCCGCATGTAATTATTGCCGTGCCGGCGGTGATCGTAGTAGTCGTCCATCATATCGCCGAGAAAGCCG
Source organism: Sedimentisphaerales bacterium (assembly GCA_030630905.1). Classification (GTDB taxonomy): domain Bacteria; phylum Planctomycetota; class Phycisphaerae; order Sedimentisphaerales; family Anaerobacaceae; genus JAFGPJ01. Next base: position 6,279 of record DAOVMB010000044.1, on the reverse strand, counting down.
CGGAAGTGGTCGAAGCCGCGCTCGTTCGGCGTGTTGGGCGAGGTCAGGCCGAGATGCCACTTGCCGACGATAGCGGTGTGATAGCCTGCCGGGCCAAGCAGTTTCGGCAGCAGAACCGCATGCGGAGCCAAGTAGCCCCAGTTATTGGTGATATGCGTGCGAACCACTCCCGGCACACCTGCCATATCCGGATAGCGCCCACTCAACAGCGACGCCCTTGTCGGCGAGCAGACCGGGCAGTTAGCGTAGAAATTATCGAACCGCACGCCGCCCGCCATGAGCCTGTCGATATGCGGCGTCTTCAAATCCGTCGCCCCATAGCTCGACAAATCCCCATAGCCCAGATCATCGACCAGAATCATCACAATATTCGGCTTGCCCGCAGCCTTTTGCTCTACAGCCGTTAGATTCCCCGCCGAAGCCAGAGTCGCCGCCCCGGCCCCCATCGCCTTCAAAAACCCCCGCCGTGTGTAATCACATTGACTCATATGCCGTTACTTCCTTTACTACTATTCAAACACAAGAACAAAGGATAGATACCCTCTATTCGTCACAACTTTAGTCCACAGAGAACGGTCTGTTAATAATCTCTAACACTTCCTCGGCTAAATAAACCTTACATCGTTTGGAACCTATAACTTCTTTCAAAATCCCTGTTTTCACGAATTTGACAACGTTGTTTCTTGCCGTAACATAAGTAACGTTGAAGTGCCTGCCCACATAGGGAATAGTGAGGACCGGGCGTTCCACAAGCAGATCAACAATCTTGATTTGCAAGGCGGACCTTTTTGATTTTATCATGCCGTGATACTTGCTTTGGAGTCGAAGAAGTTCCCTGGATCTCCTAAATGCATCTGTTGACTGCTCAATAATTCCTCGAAGAAAAAACAGGAACCATTGTACCCATTCGCCATGAGTACTTACACGCAGCAATCGGTCATAATATTCCTGTCGGTTGCGTTCAAAGTATGCGCTGAGGTACAACAGTGGTCTATCCAGGACTTTGTGAGCACATAACAATAACACGATCAACAGTCGTCCAATACGACCATTTCCATCGCGGAAGGGATGTATCGCCTCAAACTGATAATGGATCATTGCCAGCCATACAAGCAATGGGATATTTCCTATCGGAGCGTTCAGAAATTTCTCCAAAGCATCGAGACACATAATTATATGTTCAGGCGCAGGAGGAATGTAACTGGCTTGCTCAATAGTACAACCTTTCGATCCGATCCAATTCTGAGTAGTCCGAAAGTTACCCGGCCTGTCACTCTCGCCGCGCACCGCTTCGAGCAGAATCTTATGAAGTTCCTTTATCATGCGCAGGCACACAGGCAGCTCATTACATCGTTTTAACCCATGCTCCAATGCACTGACATAGTTAGCTACTTCCCGAACATCCGTGACGTTCGGTTTGGTAGTAGGCTCTTGCATCTCGAACAGGTATATATCACGTAATTCCGCTTGTGTACCTTCAATCCGGCTGGATAATTCCGCTTCTCGCCGGATGAAGAGCGTTATCAGCAGATTTGGATTAGGCAGATTAAGCCCGACACCATGCAATTGGCCAATGGCATGACTTGCGTCTGATAAAGCTTTGATAAGCTCCGGAGTCCATTCCAGTTGCGGTGGCAAATCATTCGGCACAAATGCCCGTTGCCCATTGATCGTCGGGTCAAAACGTTCGAGATTGCCGTCTGTAATTTTGGATTCTTTCATACCTTATTATACTTTCGTTTATGTTCCACAATCTTATTATACTTTTTAGCCCAAAAGTATAATAAATCAAGCAATATTGGTAGAAAATCCTAGTGAAAACATGATAAAACACATCTATCTTCCGTTTATATAAGAATTTATATCTTATTATACTTTCGTTTAATAAGCGAATTCTTATTATACTTTAGGCCCGAAAAGTATAATAAGGTAGCAAATTCGGCCTATGATATGATGTACTAAGCAGTTTTTTCTTCTGCCAAGACGGCTAAAAGTTTGCCGGTGGTTTCGGGTGAGAGGTTTAGGGATTCGGACGTCGGCGTAGGATTATCAACCGGCACCGCGGGGGGGCCGGCTAAACGATTGGCGCGCATTGTGATAATGTCGATGCAGGCCTTGCGGGCGGCTTCTGGTTTTTTGGGATCGGGATCTGTGATCTGCACGAGATTGGATGCAGCCACACGGGCGTAGTGGGCCAGCATAAACTCGCACCTGCGGTATTCCCAGACCATACACCGATCGAGATGTTCGTTAAAGCCCTCATCGGCCAGCCACTTGTCGTAGAGCCTTCTGCTGATATTGTGTTTTTCCAGAATCTCCTGCTCTTCCAACCGGCCTTCAAACAAATCATCTATCACGGCAAGCTGTTTGGCGCTCAATGGTTTTGCTTTGATCATGGCTGAACCCTCCAATGTTCTCTATCAAATCTCCGGCTTGAAAATGAAAATCGGTTGCGACTGAATTTACTGATGGCGTACTAAATACGTACTACCAGGAATGACCGCCAGCGAAGCTGAGGGCTAAATATTTACGACTGAATCCTAAGGAAAATCAGGTTGTTTTCTTGCGCCGTCTTCGGGGGCGGGATTTTATGGCTTTGAGAAAGCTCTGGCTTTTCTTTAGCCCCAATTGGCGTGCTTTGGTCTTTACTGACCCTGCAGACCGGCCAAATCGCTCGGCAAGCTCGTCTGTTATCGTATCGGCATAAAGTTTAGAAAGCAGCTTCAACTCATCTTCTGTCCAATAGTTGTATATGTCCGTTTTCATCCCCATGTCATAAGCCTTCTGCCTGACCGCCGTCAAAGGCCGGCAAAGCTTCTCGGCTATCATCTTGGTATTTCCTCGAGGATAAAGTCGCTTAAGTAGTTTTATATCATCCTTTGTCCACGACCACGGACCACTGATAAGATTTTTTTCACCATTGTTCGTCATTACACAACCTCTTTCCTTATTTCCAAGTATTCACATTACCAAAAAATGGAAAGCAAGGAGCCCCCTAATAAAACAAGCACCCCTTGCATAAAACCTTAAAAATAAAAGAATTACAACTTAAAAGTGTAAGTACGCCCCACTTTTACCGGAAGAAATCCCTTTCGGAAACCTTCCTTTTGCCACCTTGTGAAAACTAATATCGACAATTTTTGTTTTGTTGTCAATAGGTTTTTCCTCTTTTTATTGCTCCAAAGGCGCGTAACTCTCGAACCGCGACAACTCCGGGCGGAATGTCAGCTTAATCGCTCCGGTCGGGCCGTTTCGCTGCTTTGCGACGATAACGTCGGCTACATTCGTATTGCAGTAATCGGCCTGGCCCTTATGGTAATAATCCTCCCGCTGCAACAGCAGCATACAATCGATGGACTCGCCGTCACCGCGGTTGAAGATTCGCAGCAGTGCCTCGTATATCGCACGGTTCTCGTAATAATAAAACGCCTCGGCACAGAGAAGCTCGGCCACCTCGGCAAAGCACGCCGGCTCGATTATGATCGAGCCTAACACCGCCGCCTCGGCTGCTATCGATTGCGGAAGCTCTCGTAACAGCCTAATGACATCTTTCCTGGACATTTCAACTCCTTTGCAAACTGAGCCGGCATCTATCCTCGCCCGCCTGTCGGCTTTGTATTTTCCTGACATCTTCCAGCGAACGCAGCTTCGCCAGCAGGTACGACTTTCTCGCCGGGCTAAGCCCGCACGCGCATTCCTGAGCCTTGATGACAGCGACAATCACCTTCGGCCCTTCCGGCCAGCGCATCAGTCCGGCATCGTTGGTGATTGCAAGCCGGCCGTAATAATACAGCAGGTATCGCTGCCCAGAACCGAGATATAGGCCTATCTCCAGCATCTCTTGAAGCCCACTCTCGTGACAGATCATAATGTAACAACCTTTCTATCCATACTCTGTCATCCTGAGCGAAGCGAAGGATCTCGATGCTGGCGATGTTGTAGCAACGCATCGATTAATTATCCTCCTGAGGCGTTGAGATTCTTCGCTCCACTACGTTCTGCTCAGAATGACAAGCAGGAACGATATGCTATGAATGACACGCCATGCACCGTATTCACTTTTCGGGCAACCGGCTTTCGGCCCCGGCCGAAAAAAGCCGCCCCCCATAATTGAACGTACCTGCGCGTTTGATGCGAAAATCTACAAAATTGTAGACGAAGTTTTTCCCGTAAACCCTTGCCCCAGCAGCAATAAAAAATTTCCTAAACTTTTTTATTTTCCATCCCAACTACCATCGCTTTTGGTCGAAAAATTCCGTAAAAATAGTCAATAGTCAATAGCAAATAGTAAATTGAATCGCTATCGCTTTTGGTCGAAAAGTCATGCGTATTTCGCTCCAAGTAACGCGATTTGTAACCACAAATTACATAAAAGCAGTGAATTTCAGAGATTGAAAAATACGCAGTCACCACAATAAACATCCTTGATGAGCTCAAAACGCCCTTTCTGTGGCATAATATCTTGAACTCGCTAAAAAATGAGCAAAAAATTTATATAAATTTGGGAATTTTCCTTGACATCAACATAGGATGTATGGTAAAAATAGGTAAGTGAAGCTAATAAGTCTTTACGACTTGTGGCTTCTCGGCGTATTACGTATCCATAGTTCCTGGGCAAAGCCTGATGCGTGATCAGGTATGGGACGAGTTAGAAATTAGGTAATACGGCAGGAAACGGAGGACTGGTGTCAGGCGGAACGTTTGTTTTTCACCTGCATCTTTTTTAGCCACAGAGTCCGTGACCCACCCAATCTTGCCTGATTGGCAACTTAACCTATGTACAACATAGAGGGTCAATGCGCAAGATCCTTAAGGTTGAATGTTAGTGCGACGCTTATCAAAGACTTATTGTTGTGCTGATACGACTCGTTTAGAGTAGAAAGGAATGAATGATATGCTCAGAAGAATATTGGTAATGGTAATGTGTGCCGCTTTCGGAGCAGGTGTCAGTGTTGCCGGCCCAACCACTAATGTGGCTCTTAATGCAAATGTAACGCTAAATGGCGGTTCATTTTTCACAGGTGGATGGGGAGGATTAGTGGTCAATCCGAATACAATTGTGGATGGGGTCTTTGTCCCGCGCGGTACACAATGGGACCAGGGACCTGTTTGGTGGGATTCTAATGACGGTGCTGACCGCTGGATAACTATTGATCTCGGCAATACGTTTAAGATCGAAAGCCTCATTGTGCAAGCAGACGATAACGATGCCTACGAATTGTACTATTGGGACATTGGAACCAGTGCCTGGCAATTGGCATGGGATGTGCCAAATTACGATATCGTGCCGGACCCATCGAATTGGGGTATGCAAACTCGACCGAATCCTGCTGACGATATGGAACGCTACATGCTTCCATCGCCCATCGTGACCAACGCTCTAATGTTCCAAGGGAATATGGGTGATGCTGATTTGTATTTCTCCGTATCAGAAATACAGGCTTACGGAAGTGTAATACCCGCCCCTGGCGCGATTTTGTTGGGCAGCATTGGCGTTGGCTTTGTAAGTTGGCTGCGCAGGCGCAGAACACTGTAAAAGAATTATCAAAATTAAACATTAACAAGAGAGCTGCGAGCTTGATACTTGTAGCTCTTTAGTGCCCTTGCTTTTTATACATTCTTTCCCTCCGGAAGCAAGGGCCTTTTTTCCAAAAAATACGTAGTCACCGCGCTTGACAACCTGAGTTGATTTGTGCATAATTAAGAGAGTTTCTCTTTATCCATAAAAAACTTCCTGGAGGAGAAATTCCTTATGGCTTGCAATCTGCAGAATCTGGTCGAAATAAAATTTTCCGCGAAAGGTGCGCATAAGATGCACGATGCAATCAGGTATCTCTAAATTGGAAATGTCAGAACATATAAAATACAGGAGATGGGTGAAATGAAACGGTCAATCACAAAAAGTGTTATCGCAATCGTTATCTTATCGTCTACTGTTTCATTTGGCAGTCCGAACTTAAGCGGGCAGTATTGGTTCGGCAGTCTAAGCGTTAATGTCGATGGGAGTGCGCCATGGGGCAAACGTGGAACCGTGTCGATCACCGGTAATTAATGGGATCAGGAATGGGAGGACTACAACGGCCATCATATGTTCTCGTCGGCTTTCACTACTACAACCCAGCCGGATGAATCGATCAATGTCAATTTTCCGGCCGAGACTTATAATGTTGCCTAGTGCTCTGTAATAATTAAATATTCGGGTAGAGCCAACGTAATTTTCGTCTGGCATCTTCTACTTTGAATTGCCAGTTCACGCCTCTTTGTTTTTCATTGGAATTC
>DAOVMB010000211.1 GCA_030630905.1 Sedimentisphaerales bacterium | reverse complement strand
TTTCGATAAGAATATATGAAACTTGTCATTCCTTCGCTCCGCTCAAGGACATGTCTGAGCCCTTCGCTGCGCTCGAGGATAAACTACGCAAAGAATCTCCAACGGCAACATAGCGTAAATCCCGTTCAAATCCCAGATGCTTCACTTCGTTCAGCATGACAACTCAAAACCCAGTCAAGTTGTATACATTCTGTTTTGTCATAGAAACTTTTCGCCGGTATGCTGTTTTATCAGTTCAAGTAACTCCTTCAGTCTATCGATCTGGTCGATGTGGCAAATAAGTGTGGCATCCGGACTGTGAGCCACGACTATATTTTCCAGACCAATCGCTGCGATCAGATGACCTTTGTCTTCGGTTGCTATGATGCTGTTTTTGCAGTCAAGCAACTCGCTCTGGCCGGCGACAACGATATTGTTGCTCTCGTCGGAACTGATAACATCGGCAAGTGCGGCGAACGAGCCCATATCGAGCCAGCGACAATCCAGCTTTATGGCATTGACTCGTTCGGCCTTTTCCATTACGGCGTAGTCAATGCTGATTTGGGGCAGCTTTATAAACCAATCCTGAAGTGTTTGCTGTTGATTTGGGCTGTCCCAGGCTGCTTGAATTTTAGCTAATGGCTCGGTGGCTTCGGGAAGAAACTTGGCCAGATTAGTCAGGATTGTTTCGGCTTTCCAGACGAACATGCCGGAGTTCCAGAAGTATTGACCGGCGTCAAGATACTTTTTGGCAGTCTTTTCGTCAGGCTTCTCCCTGAATGCGTCTACGGAGTAAATCTTGTTTTTGCATTTCGGACATTCCCGGCTATTACCGCATTTTATATAACCAAGCGAGGTGCTGGCAAAAGTAGGTTGGATTCCGAAAGTAATCATATCGTCCGGATTAGAGTTGATAAAGGTTAGTGCATCTTTGATGCCCTGTTGCAGCACTTCGGGAGGCTCTATTATCTGGTCGGCGGTGAGAATGACGATTGTCGCTTCGGAATCATATTTGCTCAGGACGGTTGAGACCAGCCCGATAGCACCGGCGGTATCGCGTACGGCCGGTTCGGCTATTACATTGTTAAAGGGCAGCTCTGACAGGTCTTCACGGACCACGTCCGCATAGCCGGCATTCGTAAGGACAATAATGTTTCTTATGTCGAATATGGGTCTCAGACGCTCGAAACAACAACGAAGGAGCGTCTTGCCGTCGAGGAGTTTTAAAACCTGTTTGGGTCGTTTTTGCCGGCTGAGAGGCCATAACCGCTTACCTGTCCCCCCCGCCATTATTACTGCGTAATCCATTTTCGTCTCCAGTACTCCCTAATAAAAAATCAATGCGCATTAAACAAGATACTTTTTATCGGTTTTAGTCTTAGATCGAATTTCCTTTGCGAAGTCTTCGTAACCTTCCTTGCCCATAAGGGCAAACGTGGCTTCTTTGCCTAATTCAACAGCAGGTTGATCGTAAGGATTTATATTAAACAAAGCACCGGTAAACGAAGTCGTTACTTCAAAAAGATAAATGAATTGCCCAACCGTGTAAGCGTTAACTTTATCGAAAAGCACCGTGAGGCAGGGCCGCTTACTTTCTAAGAGGGCATATTCAGTAGCTTTCTTTTCGTTGTTGAACAATGTGCTCATTTTCTTGCCGGCGAGAAAACCAAGTTCCGGCGCGCAATCGGGCGCCGAGCCTATCTTGACATCCCGGCCAAAATTGTTGACTTGGAGGAAGGTAAACAATTTATCATTGGGGCCCTCGCGATACAACTGCACCTTGCTGTGCTGGTCGGTGACACCGAGTGCCTTAACCGGTGTCGGGCCTATCCAGACTTTGCGTTTATTCAAATCCAGTTTCTTGCCGAGACTCTCCGCCCACAATTGCCGGTACCAGTCGGCCATATCCTTGAGTTCAAAGCTATAAGGCATCATTACTGAGATCGGCTTGCCGTGCGTATAGTAATGGTAGTTGATCGCGGCATTAATCGCCGCAGGATTTTTCCAGAAGTTTTTACAGCTTACCCTTTCATTCATATCCCGGGCACCGGCGAGGAGTTGACTTATATTGATGCCGCACATTGCGGCACTAAACAGGCCGACTGCGCTTAGGACACTAAACCTGCCGCCGACGCCATCGGGAACTTCGAGTGTCTGAAGTTTGTCGGTCTCGGCGATTTTGCGTAGTGTGCCTTCATTTGCATCGGTAGTCGCCACAACCCGCTTTTGATAACCGGTTTTGCCAAGAGCATCAATGAGCATTTCACGAATGATCATAAACTGTGCAGCGGTTTCGGATGTTCGGCCGGACTTACTTATTACGTTAAAAACGGTTCTTTTAAGTTTTGGTTTTATATAGTCGAGAAAAGAGCCGAATTGGTCGGGATCGACATTATCAAGGACGAAGAGCCGCGGTCTCTTGAATTGCTTGTCTTTGGGATTGGGCAAAAAGGGGCGTAAAGCCGTATCCAAAGCGATATTCCCCAGAGCCGACCCGCCGATACCTAAGACCACGAGATAGTCGCACTCTTTTCGTAGAGTTTTCACGACTGCATTTACACGTCTTGAAATGCGTTTGTTGTATGGCAGGTCTCTAAATGGAGTCTCGCCGGCTTTTCGCTGTTTGTTTATCTTTGAAATCAACGGTTTTATTTTCTTACCCAGCGATTTTAGCTGCCTCGGTGTGATTCCATCTTTTGTGCCGATTACAGCGGATGTTACATTCTTGTAGTCAATTTTGATTTGCGGTTTTGCCACTCCGTTTTCCTTTCTCAATCGTTTCTATGCTTCCAACCGGACATCGATCGCTTCCCTCGCCGTCTTGTCGAGCCGGAAAGTGCCGGTGAGTTTCTTGCCGTCAACCTGCATGCTGACTTCATATTCTCCGAGGAAACCGCGGAATTGTGCTGTGCCCCCTGCATCGGTTGTTGTTTGTGCCTGAGTCCACCATTGGCCTTTGATGAGGCGTTCTAATTCTTTAAAGGCGGGTTTCGGCGTCATATCCGCTCGGACGAGGCCGGCCGGGGCTTGCTGCCATGCATTCTGGTCGGTAAAATCCCACCATGTGATAGCCTCGACAGCCGGGTGCGAGAAAAGAACACGGTAAAACTCGGCGACCCGCTCGGCCTGGCGTTTTTCCCCTTCAGGCGTACTGATCCAGCGGAAATCAGGATCTTTGCGTTTTTTGCGCAGCTCCCAGCCCTGCACGCCGGAGACAAGGGTAGTCTCCGTGAAATGCAGGGGCTTGCCGAATTTGGCGAAACGTTCGCAAACATCCCATGCCTTCCGGGCAGGCCAGCCGCCGCCGTGCATGTGAGATTGAATGCCGATCACATCATAGAGCGGCCGGTTGTTTTCGTCGAGAAGTTCGGAAATTACCTTCTCGGCATAAGCCGGGTCCGTTCGGTAATCGTTGATTAGCAGCGTGGCTTTTGGATTGGCCCGTCGTGCCGTTTTGAACGCCTTGCGGACATACGCCCCGACGCCCATTTTCCGGATAGCCTCGGTTAATATCGGCGCCTGTTTCTTGATACTCTCCCGATCGTAATGTGTCGCTTCGTTGACCACGTCCCAGATGTCAATGTCATTTTTAAATCGTTGAACGCATCTGCCGATGCGTTTCATTTGGGCCTGCATCGCCTTATCCGGATCGTCAGGCAGCCACCGCGGGTCTACATAGTTCCAGGCCAGGGGATGGCCCTTGGTCTTCACGTTGTGGGCTTTGCACCAGCGGACGATTTGGTCGGTACGCTCATCATTGGGATTACCTTGCTTGCGTTCGTAATTCCACCAATAGAATGGCAGCGTAGCGAAGTTCAGAAGCTCCGCGAAGCGTTCCTCATAGGCGGCGTTATCTTCCGGTGTCCTGCAACGGCCCAGCTTGAAAATGTTGCAACCGAACAGAAACTTGTGCCGCTTCTGTTGGATTTTTACGGTCAGGCCGTTCTGGAGCGGTTCTCCATCCGGCCCGGCAAGTTTCAATACCGCATCGCCCTTGCGGTGCTTTTCAATACGGGCATCAGCCTGATCGAGTATCTCGTTTCTTTGCTCTTTCGCGGCAAGCAACGGCCTCGAAAATGCTGCCGATGCCGCGCTAAATCCTGTCACTTTTAGGAAATCACGCCGGTTCATAAGAGTCCCCTTCCGAAAAAGAACCCCGCATTAGACACGGTGCTCAAAGTAAGATTGAATAGCGAAACGCCTGTTCAGACCGCCTCGTTGACCATTTCGATTTCCTTGAATTTACAGAAAAAGCCCATCTCTTTAACGATGTCTCCGTAGCATGTCTGGCGGTGAAGGCCACTCGACCAGTTTTTCCAGAGCTTCTCGGCATCGCCGTCAACCTTGACTGTAATCTTAGTGCGGCAGCCTCTATCTATATCAGGAGCATCGATAATCTCGCCGGTAAAGTAAGGCAAAAAGTCAGTGCCAACCAATTTTGCCTGAGTAACCTTTTGGCCGATGCGCATAAACACCTGCGGGGTAACTCCTTCTTTTCTTTCCATCACCGTTCGTAACTTATACGGAGCGGCCGGCCCATCCGGGCCATCCATTTTCGTCGTTCCCAGGCAATGCGCCAAAATGATGGCGTTCTTGGATTCATCCACTGTCGGATCGCTTATAAAGCCGGGCTTTCCTGACAATCCCTGCAATATTATGTGAGTTACAGCAGACTGTAAATCCGATTCACAGATACCGCCTAAGCCCATGTTATTGAGCCTCGTAAAGCCGACGCACGGATAGGCGGGCAGTTTGATGGTTTTGTCCCACATTGTGCCGTAGCAGTCGATAGTCAGCACGGTCGCGTTTTCATCATCCAGCATGTTCTCAAAGGCCAGCGCCAGCTTGCAGGATTTTAAGACGTCTGAGCGAGAAGGCTCTACAAGCTCCCTGGCTTCTCCGATCCAGCGTTCGGTCTCCGCTTTGGCGTCGCTGTTACTTACGGCGTTATAAGCGTCGAGCACCTGTTCTCGCTCGATTCGTTTAATCCTGGTTCCGAACTTATCCTTCATGGCGTTCGCATAATTATCGAAATTCCGTGTTGTAAGATTCAGTATCTTTGCTTCTCTTAGATGATGAATTGCACGGAACGGTCTTATGGCAACCGCCAACTGGCTGTAGTCGCTGGTGAGCATACATTCGAGCTTGGCTCCCAGCTCCTGTTTCTGTAAAGACCCAAATCCAGTCCAGCCGTGCCCGGAATACGGGGCGGCAAACAGGACTGTCGGTTTGCCGACGCTAAGAATCTCATTGAGAATCGGCCTTACGCCGATGTTGAAATGAATTGCCAGGATTCCATCAACACCCTCCAGCTTGCTTTTTAGCGGTTTTATCTGATCCGGGGACGAAACCAGTTGATCAATTACAAATTCGACATCCGACAGCTCGCCTTTAAGCTTCGC
>DAOVMB010000321.1 GCA_030630905.1 Sedimentisphaerales bacterium | reverse complement strand
GAATGGCGGCACGAACTGATCGGCCCAGTAGTCGAAACCGACGTACGTGCCGCTCCCGTTGTCGGGCAGGTTAAGATTATCCAGCTTGACTCGGATCGTCTCGGATTTCTCCTCGTCCCAGTTGAACAGGGCGACGATATCTTTTCGTTGCAGTCCTGTGCCGGCGGGAAGATGCCAGACCTGCGCAAGAGTGCTTTCGAACAGATCGATTGGCCGACCGCACAAGCCGTGGTTTGGCATGGATCGCTTGATGATATCGAGCCTGTCGTCGGGCAGGCCGGGCAGCCATTCGCTGGCGATGTTCAACTGGCCGCTGATGCCGATCCACGAGCCCCAAGCGCGGGCCTGGTCGAGTGTCAACGGATCGCGCAGCATCAGGCAATCGGGGTCATTGTGCCAGGTCCGGTTATGCATGAAGTACAGACGTGTGCCCATGGTTGCCCCGCTGAGGATTCCACTCCATCTGGCGCCGATGTCGCTTCCGACCCGCATCCCGTCCACCAGCCCTATCGAAGCGCCGAGCGTTCGCATGTTCTGCGCGATATTGCAGCCGAGGATGTACACATCCCGGCCGGCAGCTTTGCGGACGAGCTTCAGGCCGTCACGGTATGCCTCGATGTTTGTCTTGGCCGGATCGTGAAAGACCGCGTCACCAAGATTGTCATCTCGGTAGTCCGGCTTCGGATACAATGTCTTAACGGCCATCCCGGTCCACAGCCCGTCGATCTTGATGTACTTGTAGCCCCAGTCTCTGGTCATTTGTGCTATGACTTCGTACAGGAACTCGCGGGCATCGGGATGGGTCATGTCCAGGCAGCTTCCCGCCCAGTGCACGGTATAAATCGAACCATCGTTTTTGTGGACAAACCAGTCCTGGTGGTCATCGAACACCGGCCTGTTCGGATCCCAACCGGTCGGGATGAACCAGATACCGGCCGTCATCCCCTCTTCATTTATCTTCTCGGCGGTCGGTTTCATTCCATTCGGGTAGGGGCCGCTCGGATTGTAGTTAGTGAAATCCCGCCGGCTCAGTTGCCATTTGTCGTCGATTTGCAACAGGTCGAAGCCGAACTTTGTCAACTCCCGCCCGCAGAACTCTGCAAGCTCGGCTATATGTTCTTCGTCGGATGCCCCGCCGTGCGGTTTGGAGTACCAGGTGCAATAGCCGGACGGAATTTCGGGCAGTCTGATTCTGTATTTTTTTGCGATTGTGCCGGCGTATTCTTCAAGCCCAATCAGTGCATCTTCAAAGTAACCGATTGCGAAGGTCTCGCCGGTAACGTTTTTGCCCGGCTCGACGAGCAGGTTGCCGTATTCGCTCCTGGCTTCTATATGCACGGATGACTCGGCTGGTTTCGATAAAACGACGCCGCTCGCCCGGTCGTGCGTCAGCCAGCCGGCCACGACGCCTGTACGAGTGTCCGGCTCAACCATCGCTAAAAACGTATAGCTGGTTCTTTCCTTATCTGCTGTGGTCAGCCCGTCACAGCCAAGGATGCGAAGGTCCTCCGCCGCCTTGCCCAGATCAACCTGAAGACTGACCGGCGTCAATTTGTTTATGATGAGCCTTTCATTGGTCGGATTGTGCATTTGCGATTTGATGCAGACAAACGGCAGATTTCTATACAGAGCGAGCGTATAGACATAACCGGATGGGAATTTAACTTCAATGGCATGGGCGGCTCCGAGTGCATCCTGAATTCTTGCCGTGCGGGCCTTCGGGATACCGTCGCCGGCGCCTTGCTTAAAACGCGCTTCTTTTATAAACACTTTCTCGCCCCGGCGGGCGGAAAATGTGCCGTCATTTACATCGTAAGACACGTATAGAATGCCGTTGTTAATTGTGATGTTCTTTACGCCTTGAGTGTGCCTGTGCGTAATCGTCACGCAGCCCGCTATACAGGCCAGCAACAAACATATCGTAGTCACAAGTGAAGTTCTCATAAATCTCCTTACCCATAGGTATATTCATTGATTCAACAAAACCAATATTATACCCGTTTTCCTCGGAGAGTAAAAGGCCGGATTTCAGGTTGCATAACTGTGCAGGCCGGAGAAGATTCTGGAGAGATTGACCCAGAGCAGTGTGATGATGATAACGGCCATACCGGCAATGGCCCAGAGGCTGTTAATACGCGGGTGCTTTTTGCCGAACATGTAGCGGAAGTGAAGATACCCGAGGAAAACAAGCCACGAAGCCAGCGACCAGAGTTCTTTCGGGTCCCAGCCCCAGTAGTCGCCCCATGCGAGTTTGCCCCAGTAGCTGCCGAGGATAAGACCGAGCGTCAGTAGAGGAAAGCCCATACAAATGATGCGATACGTTGATTCTTCGGGTGACAGGAGATTTTCGCCGGGCTTGGGATTAATGCCGGCTAATTGGCAAAACGCCTGGAAGGTGGCCATTAACATAAAAATGTATGAGAACATATAAGCGGCGACGTGCGGTATAAACAGCCAGCTCTGCAGGGCAGGTGGGAGTTGCTGCGGGTCGGCGTGGAATATGAAGCCCGCGGGGAAAAGCACAATCGCTCCGATTAGCATGTCGGCGGCATCACTTCCCACACGCAGCACTCGCCGGCAAAACAGCGAGACCGGGTAAATCATGCCGAGGCATAAGAATACTTCGAAAAGATTCTGCAGCGGCACGTGCCGAACGTGATACCAGCGGTAGCCGAATGAACAAACGGCAATCGCGAAGCCGAGAAGGTATAAGAAATGCCCGGATTTGGGCCGGCGAAGAAGAGTCGTTACAAACGCCAGCAAATACGCGGCGATCGTCATGTAAATAAGTAAACCCTGAATCGTGTATTTAATTTCCATTACGTACTCTCGAACGTCCCAAGTGTCACCCTGAACGCAGTGAAGGGTCTCATATATGGCTGAACGATGAGATTCTTCGCTTCGCTCAGAATGACAGTCTTACTATTTATATTTCGATTGTATCCTTTTGAATATATGTCTTAGCCACAGATGCCAGATGACACCGATGCAGAGCATCCAGTAGCCGGCATAAACGACGTACAAACCCGTATCGGAAACGACCTGGAGGACGGTATACTGACCGGCCTTGTCATCGTACGAACTCTGGTAAAAATGGTAGCCGCCGAAACGCAGCGGGTGGTTGACCTCGATGTCTTTTTCGGCGACGATTTTGTCGCCTTCGACGATTTGCAGTTCGCTTATATAATCGCTGATGACTCTGTGATAGCTAAGTGAGAATTTGCCCTGGTTGTGGCTGTGTCCGGGGAAGCGCTCGAAGACGTATTGAGTGGCCGCCTGGCCGTTCGGCTCTGTGATCTGAACTTCGAGCGCCGGATTCGAGCCGGGCGACGGATCGTCGAAGGGGGCACTTTTGCCCTCTTCCATTCCTACCTTGAAGTTCTCGTATGCTTTTACGATTTTTATAGTGCCGGCTTCATCGCCCAAAGGAAATTCTTTGCCGACTTCGACGGGGATTTTCCACTGCCGGCCCTGGTGTGTTTGGATTCGTAGATATACCGGCTGGTAATATTCGATTCGGAAATCTTTCAGTTTCAGGGAGAAAGGAAGCTCTTTCTGCTCGCGGGTGCCGTCTAATGCGACGCGATTGTCACTTGAACCCTCGTAGATTGCCATTCGGCCAGAGTGAATTTTGTCGATCCTGAAGAGCTTTTTCTGAAGGTTATGTCCGGCGTGCGAACCCCACATCCCGCCGGCAAGAATCAGGACACAGCCGGCGTGCATCAGCAGTAATCCGGGTATGCGAACAAGCCGGCGAAAAGCTGCGATCCCGACGATCAACAGCGTTGCCAGCGCCATCCAGAAAACCGCCAGTGGAGGCTGATTGAAGAAATGCTCCGCCCGCTCGGCGCCGATAAACGCACCATAAATGGACAGAACAGTCAGCACAATAATTAGCAGCAGACCCAACCACATTATAGTGCGTCTATACTTATGCATCTGGTTTCCTTAATATCAATCGATTGACTTTGTGAGGTCAATTATGCCCAAAAGAACATTCTTTTCAAGAACATTTATATACGGCCTTCGATGCCCGATGGTTCGATTTCAACACAGTTTACGGTTGATATTTTAATCGCCGGGCTTAAAATATATAACAGTTGGAGAATTGTAAAAGAAATGTTGCTTGCAAAGAACAAGCACATTTGAATCGGAGATTCTGATAATGGCAAAGCAAATGTCAAAAGGCCAATGCAATCTATGCGGCGGTACTTTCAGCAAGTCGGCGATGACTAAACACCTCAAATCGTG
>DAOVMB010000349.1 GCA_030630905.1 Sedimentisphaerales bacterium | reverse complement strand
CTTCGGTCGATACGGCAGCTCCACTTTCTGTCCCGTTCGCGCCGAGCGATAGCCGGCGTAAAGAACTTCCTGCACGATGCGGCCGTCCTCGCCGATCGCCTTTGGCTCTTCTTTGCCACGAATGCACCTGGCGAAGTGCCTCATCTCCTGCGGGAAACCGTAATTCCACAGCTCCTCGAAAACAGGCCACGTCCAGCCCTTTGTCGTGGGCGCCTTCTCTACCGCGTAACCATAGCCGTGCTCGCTGTAAGTCGGAAGCGCGTTGCCCATGTGCAGGTCGGCGTAGGTGACGCCGCCGTCGCCGTAAACCTCTATCCTGTCCTCCATTCCGCCGCGACGAGCCCAGCTATTCTCGACAAGCCCGACGGCATTGTTCTCGAACTCGATAATGCAGATCGAGTTATCCTCGCCCCTAGTTTTGTCCGCGTGCGCATAAATACCCATCTGGCAAAAGACGTTTTTGATTTTGGGCCTGCCAAGGAACCAATAGCAGAAAGCGATGCCGTGACATCCCATGTCCATGAAAACGCCGCCGCCTGATTTATCCACATCCCAGAACCACGGCGCGTGCGGACCGAAATGCTTTTCCGCCTGTTTCACCAGATAAAGCTTGCCGAACGCACCCTGGTCCGCCATCTCTTTGGCTTTGACGTATTTCGGCGTAAAAAACAGCTCCTCAGCATACATCAACAGCACACCCTTGCTCCGGCACGTTTCGATCATCAAATCGGCTTCTTCCAGCGTCATGCAAAGGGGCTTCTCGCAAACCACGTGCTTGCCGGAATTAGCGATATCAACGGTCATCTGCGCGTGCAGAGAATTCGGCGCCGCGATCGTCACCATCTCGATGTCTTTCTCGGCAAGCATCTTCTTGTAGTCAGTAAAGACCCGTGTGATGCCGTACCTGTCCGCCAGCTTTTGGGCGTTACCCGGTGTGGGCGAGGCGACGGCGACAACTTCCGCCTCATCCGGAATCATTCCAAACGACGCGGCATGAATATCTCCTTCAAACTGCGAACCTATAATTCCAACTTTGATCCTTCCCTTGCTCGTCATAATCAATTGACCTCCTTATGATTTTCTGACTTATAACGTCCATCCCGAACGATATTTGTAGTGCAGATACTTGTTAGCCTCCGGCAGATTCGTGATTTTGAAATTCCGGCTGTCCCAGACCAATCTCTTGCCGCCCATGCGAACGGAAACCGTTCCCAGTATAACTGCTTCGGTCAGGGGGCCTGCGAAGCCGAAATTAGAGCGTGTCGAGCTGCCGGTTTTGCAGGCCTGAATCCATTCTTTGTGATGCCCGATCGAGCGGGGCAGTGCTTTGGGAGGCCGTTTGTACTCCTTCATCTTAGCTTCCGGAATCAGGCGGGGACTGTTGCCTCCCCAGCCTTCGACATACATCGTGCCCTTATCGCCGACGAAGATCAGGCCGTCTTCGCGGGACAGCTCTCGCGTATCTTCCAGCCCATCGGGACGCGCCGGCAACATGCCGCCGTCGTACCAGTGCAGCTTGACCGGCGGCATACCCCCGCGGGCGCCGAACTCATAATGAACCGTCGAGGCCAGCGGCAGAGTTTCCTTATATACGAGCGTCGAGCTGGAATGCACGCTTTCCGGCGCGCCGAGCTTCAGCGCTGAAAAAACCGGCGCCAGATTATGAATCCCCATGTCGCCCAGTCCGCCCGATCCGAAATCCCACCAGCCGCGCCATGCGAAGGGCACATATGCCGGATGATAAGGTCGATACGGCGCCGGCCCCAACCACAGATCCCAGTCCAATGTCGTTGGAACGGCCGGCGTGTCCTTCGGTCGATCAACGCCCTGTGCCCAGAAGATCTGTCCGTTATGCGTCGGCCTGTCGGACCAGGCGTGCACCTCACGGACCGGGCCAATTGCCCCGTCCCAGATCCATTCGTTAATCAGGCGGTTGCCCTCAAAGGCCATGCCCTGGTTTCCCATCTGAGTGGCGACACCCTCCTCGCGAGCAGCTTTGGCGATTGCACGCGCCTCATGGACCGTCCGGGTCAGCGGTTTTTCGCAATAGACATGCTTTCCCATTTTGATCGCCATCATCGAAGCGACGGCGTGCACATGGTCAGGCGTTGCAACCACGACGGCATCGATTCGGTTTTCCTTCTCCAGCATGACTCGGAAGTCGCGGTACTTTTTCGCCTTCGGGTAACTCTTGAACGTATCGGCAGCCCTGGCCCAGTCCACATCACACAACGCGACAATATTCTCGCTGCTGACATTGTCCAGGTCCCAGCGGCCCTGGCCGCCCACTCCGATGCCAGCGATGTTGAGCTTCTCGCTCGGCGCCGTTCGGTTTGGACCTCCCAGGACGGAGGCCGGCACGATTGTCATCGCGGCAGCCGCGGTAGAACCGCCAATAAAGGTACGCCGGGAGATTTTTTTCATGGTTGGGCTATTTTTGCTTGTGCTTCTCTTGCGTTTTTCCATAATATTAGCCTCGCGAAAAACCAAATATTAGACAAAATCTTAGACAGGCAGGCCCTGCTGCACTATCGGCGAAAACAAGAAAATCTATTCATCCAGGCCATAATACTGTAATAAGTCTTCCAATTCCAGTCGGTTTTATCATCACATTGGGCTTATAAACATTTCTTTATAATATCCTTGCGGAAAGCTGGCTGATCTGGTATAAATACTATTATAATAATCTGCTGATTTTCAGTTTTGCAACGAGTGAAATTTCTATAGTTTATTTCAGATTTTTGCTGTTTCATTAACCGCATATATCGGCATTTGAAGGAAGGAGGTCATTTTATGCCGAAAAACTATCCTTGGTAAGCACTAACAGAAATTAACAAGGTCCAAGGTTCTTATCAGTTACTTATGTGAATGGCAAAAGTATGATCATGTAAATTTTTTATAAGGAGGACTATTATGCGTAGAAATCTGATTTATTCATTTTCTTTTGCTTTGGTGCTCAGCTTGGTTCTGTCGAGCACAGCTCAGGCAGATCTTGTCAGTTGGTGGAGGTTCGAAGAAGGTTCCGGCGACACCGCCTACGACAGTTCCGGCAATGATTACCATGGAACGATAGCCGGGACGCCGGAATGGGCGCCCGGCCCGGAAGGCCAAAGCACGGGTATGGCGATGCTGTTCGGCGACGACAAGTGCACGTCAATCAATTGCGGAATCTTCGATCCTACGGATGGGACGGGGCAATTCTCTCTTGCCCTCTGGGCGTTCTGGGATGGAACGGGAACTTTCCAGCATTTTCTCACCAAGTCGAACGGATGGGGCGCAACCACGATGATGTTCCAGGTCGAGCTGTGGGGAGCCCATACGAATGCCACTTATACCGACAGAGTAGGCATTTCGCATCAGGCCCCCGGATCGGTCGAGTTCTCGGTGATGCCCAAGAACGAATGGGTCCACTTAGCCTGGACTTTTGACGGAACCGACCTTACACTTTACCTTAACGGCGTCGATGAAATTGGCCCCAAACCATTCTCAATAGGTCCGAACGTCGATGCCCCGGTCCTTATCGGGGCGAGCGACGAGAATGGGGGCAGGATATTCCATGGATTCCTCGACGAAGTCCGCATTTACAGCCACGCTCTATCGGAAGACGAGGTTCTGGGCGCAATGAAGGGTCAGGCTTGGCCCTATGCATTTGGTCCCGGCCCGGAGGACGGCGAGCTGCATGCCGACACATGGGTAACACTTTCATGGAAGCCCGGCGCATTCGCCGTTTCGCATGATATCTACATAGGTGACAACTTTGATGATGTTAACGATGGCGTTGATGAGACCTTCTGGGGCAATCAGGACGGCGTGTTTATCGTTGCGGGTTTTCTCGGATACCCGTATCCGGATGGTCTTGTTCCCGGCACAACTTACTATTGGCGAATTGATGAGGTCAACGAGGCCGAACCGAACAGCCCGTGGAAAGGCGAGGTCTGGAGCTTCTCGGCTCCACCGAAGACAGCCTACACGCCCGAGCCGGCCGATGGTGCCGAGTTTGTGCCTGAAAATACAACACTAACCTGGACGGCAGG
>DAOVMB010000404.1 GCA_030630905.1 Sedimentisphaerales bacterium | reverse complement strand
CCCGAACTGATGCCGGCCCCTCCGGCTGCGACAGCACTTTCATTTTCAATTACGCTGAAGTCCATTGTTTCGGTGTCAATAATGACAAAGTAAGCCGACCTTCCGAATCGGGGGTCAACCTGTGAATCCAATGTTTTTCCGGTTGATGTAACTGCAATTTTCATAAAAACTCCTTTTCTAAGAAAGCGGACACGTCCCCGTCGGACAGGAATCATTACCCCGTGGCGTTAAGTTGTTGCCCTGTCCAACGGAAAAACCTGAAAAAAGCTTTTTTAAATCGGAACCGCTACAGCGTTCGCAAGTATGTTTGCGCTTACTGCTTCCTTTTTCTAAAAACTCCATCGTGTGTCCACATTTCCTGCACCTGTATTCAAATATAGGCATTCTTGGTGCTCCTTTCAAATCAAAAACTATTCTCTTATAATTCCCCGCCCGGCCGTGCTCGGTTTTCTCCCGGCATCAGGGCCTACTCTCTTCACAAGAGTTTCAGATATTAACTGAAGACCACATTTGTATATATTATGAGCATATGCTCATAATTGTTCAAGGAAAATTCCGAAAATTAAAATAATTTACCGTTCGCCGGCTTGTTCCGGAGACACAGCCTTATAAATATAGAAAAAACGCGTGCAATCGATGCAATCCCGGATAGAATTGCCGAGTCGGCAGTATTTTGCCATAGATAGCTATTCGGATTAAAAACTAAAAGCTTATTATCTCTGCTGCCGCCGGCGCCGGTGAGAAACCTGGACACAACTGACAGGAAATGGAGAATGGTATGAAGGACGAAATGACTATGGAGACGATTTTAGAGACAAACATAGGCAACAGGCCGCCGAGTCGAGGCAAGGTTCGCGACATTTATGATCTGGGCGACAAGCTGCTCATCGTGGCGACCGACAGGCTCAGTGCTTTCGATGTCGTGATGACGAACGGGATACCTTATAAAGGAATCGTGCTGACGCGGATTTCGCGTTTCTGGTTTGATTTTCTCAGCGACAGCATAGAGCATCATCTGATCAGCGACAACGTTGCTAATTTCCCGGAGCCGTTCTGCAACCACGCCAGGCAGTTGGCCGGGCGGAGCATGCTGGTAAAGAAAGTCGAAGTTCTGCCGGTCGAGTGTGTAGTGCGGGGGTATTTGGCAGGCTCGGGCTGGAAGGAGTATCAGCAAAGCGGCACGGTTTGCGGGCAGAAGCTGCCGGCCGGTCTGAAGCAGTGCGAAAAGCTGCCGGAACTGATATTCACGCCGGCGACCAAGGCCGAGATGGGAGAGCATGATGAGAACATCAGCTTCGAGCGGTGCGTGGAAATTATCGGCCGGGACGCAGCGGATTATGTCCGCAGCAAGAGCACGGAGATTTTCGAGAAAGCCAGCAAATACGCCGAGGGCAAGGGGATAATTCTTGCCGACACCAAGTTCGAATGGGGCCTTGTCGATGGTAAGATTATCCTGATCGACGAGGTTCTGACGCCGGACTCTTCGCGGTTCTGGCCTGCGGATAAATACCAAGCCGGCAGGGACCAGGAGAGCTTCGACAAGCAGTTCGTCCGCAACTACCTCGAGAGTATCAACTTCGACAAATCGGGTCCCGGCGTCGAACTGCCCGAAGATATCACGGCAAAGACCAGCGACAAATACATCGAGGGCTACGAACACCTGACCGGCAGGAAATTCCAAAAATAGCCTCAGTGACATCTTAGAAACGACTCGATAGTCAGAAAACAATTCCTACATAGCCCACGGCGTCGGCGCTCGTTGTGCCCATCTTCTGTAGCATGATTTCATTACTGGTGGTGTGTCCCAGCAACAGGCCCCGCTTGCAGCCGAGCTTTTTTGCCGCTGCGACCGTTGCCGCCGCTGCGCCGGGACCGCAGGCGTTGCCGTTCTTTACCGCACTTGCGAGCAATTCCTCCGGCTTGAGTTTCAAAGTCAAATCGATGAATTTTTTATCGTTAACCTTCTTTGCCCACGCCAAAGCGTTCTTTCCGGTTCCCATCGGAGCAAAACCGTAACGCGGCCCGTAGTGGGTCAAATCGGTCGAGCCTATGCAGACGATTTTCTTACCCTCCTGCTGACCGATGATCTCGCCAACATGAGTGCCCAGCGCGACAGCTTGCTCCGTCGGCGGGACCAGAACGGGCACTATCTTGGCGCCGGCAAATAAATCCTGTATGAACGGGACCTGCACCTCGATACTGTGTTCGCACAGGTGAGCGCTTGGGTCACTGACGGCCTGGCCGGTACTTAAAATGGCATCGGCCAATTCCTCGTCAATCACAATCTCGCCGAGCGGCGTAGTCCAAAGGCCCTTGTCGCTAACAGCCGGCGAGGCTCCAAAGTAGCCGTGGGCGGCGCCGAATATGACGAAGGTATTGACCTTTTCGTGCTGCTGTTTTATAGCGTAGAAGACCAACGCCGCCAAGGTTCCGCTGAACGTCCAGCCGGCGTGCGGAACAATGCCCGCTTCTATCGTTTCCGGCAAAGGCTCGCTTAGATTTACTGCTTCGAGACACTCGTGAATTGCGCTGGCGCAGGAATCGTGCTGGCCGGGATAAAATTGACCTGCAACAGTCGGTTTTCTCGCTTGCATTTTCGGCTCTCCTTAAAGCTATTTTTTAATTGCCGATTGCCGATTGCCGAATTAAAATCGTAAATCGTAAACCTGTGCCCGCGAAAGCGGGTATCGCAAATGCCAAATAACATTGTAACCTTTTAATAAGAGAAAACAATATGGTATCTGAAAAAGCAACTCCCGTCGCAGTGGTAATGGGCTCGGACAGCGATATGAAAGTCATGAAAAGCTGCATCGAACAGCTCGGCGATTTTGGCATCGAGCCGGTCGTACGGATAATTTCGGCCCACCGGACGCCTGAGATTGCCGCTGATTTCGCAGAAAACGCCGCCGAAAACGGGATAAAGGTCATAATCGCCGCCGCAGGCATGGCCGCCCATCTTGCCGGCGCCATGGCGGCCAAAGCAACCCTGCCGGTCATAGGCGTGCCGGTGGACTCGGGTGCGGGCCTGGGCGGGATGGATGCCCTGCTGAGCACCGTCCAGATGCCGCCCGGCGTGCCGGTAGCAACCATGGCTATCGGAAAGGCCGGCGCCAAAAACGCCGCGATTTTTGCCGTGCAGATCCTTGCCCTGGCTGATGCAAACTTCCGCGAAAAACTGGCCGCCTTCAAGCAGGACCAGAAGCAAAATGTGATCAATAAAGACGCCGACCTGCAGTAACGCCAGCTCGGATCGAACCTTAAAATTGGCTTCGATTGGCTTTGTTTTCCCGGAGCCCAAAACCGCCGTTTTTTCTCATAATACCTTGTTGTTACTAATCTTGCGTCCATTTCCACCCTCGGAAAATTGGCTTTGTTTTTTCAACTTGGTTTTCAACCCCCAGCACTGCTGGGGGCTAACAGAGATTGGCTTTGTTTTTTCGCCGCCCAAAATCATAAAATCTCTCATATCTACCTTCCATGT
>DAOVMB010000154.1 GCA_030630905.1 Sedimentisphaerales bacterium | reverse complement strand
TTGACTTGTTTTACTTATTATGTATAGCAAACTATGCAATGTCAACTAAAAAATAAAATATTTTTCAAATTTTTTAGAAAGTAAAAATATTCAAGCGGGTTAAAAAGAGACACAAAAGCTTGTATGAGCATTAATTATGGTTGATCTTGGATGTTGCTCTTGTTAAAATGGGTATCTTGAATTAGCCGAAACTTGGCTTGTCATTCCCGCGAAAGCGGGAATCCAGAATCGTTGGCATATTGGATTCCGCATCAAGTGCGGAATGACAACCTACTTAATCGAATTTGACATATAGAATTAATCACAAGCCAGGCCGACCTCGACGGCAAGTTCTCTTACGGCGGCAATCGCCCTGGAGAACAGCTCCGGCCCGGTCGAACCGCCGAACTGTCCGCCAAGCTGCAGGTGGGGCTCCATCGTCATGCAGCCCTCGTAATTCATCGCCGCCAGTTCGGCAAGAAGTTCTTTTATCTGCCCATCGCCTTCGCCCGGGATGCTGCCGACGTCCGCGGCGCCGATCTTCCAGTCCTTGATATGAATGTGGACGACGTAGGGCTTCATCACGGGCCAGCAGACTTCGACGTTGTTGGTGATTTCCTCGCTCCATACGAAGTTGGCGGGGTCATAGACCAGCCGGAGCTTCGGCGAATTGATCGCCTCGATCAGGTCAACACAATTTTCCGCCGTATGGCCGTAGATGTTAGCTTCGTTCTCGTGCACCATCGTGACATTGGCATCGGCCAGCACCTCGACCTTCGCCGCCATTCTCTCCATAACCTGCTCGCGGTAGTCGTCGATATTCTTGCCCTCGGGAGCGTAATAGCTGAACATTCGTATGTACGGCGTCTCGAAGAACACGGCCAGGTCCACCGCATGTTTGAACTTATCCAGGTGCAGCTCGAAAGGCTCGTCCAGCTTTACCTTGCCGATGGGCGAACCGATGGCGCTGACTTTCAAGCCGTGATCTTTTATCATCTTCTTCGCTTCGTTCAGCTCATTCTTCGACAGGTCCATGATGTTCTTCTTGTCGATAAAACGAGGCTCGATATAACCAACGCGCTGGCCTTCAAGATACTTAACCTGATCCAAAAAGCCCTCGGTGACTTCATCTGCAAATGCACTTAATTTCGCCATTTTCTTTTTGTCTCC
Source organism: Sedimentisphaerales bacterium (assembly GCA_030630905.1). GTDB lineage: Bacteria > Planctomycetota > Phycisphaerae > Sedimentisphaerales > Anaerobacaceae > JAFGPJ01. The sequence continues at coordinate 5,277 of DAOVMB010000154.1, read as the reverse complement.
AAATTATTACTTTTCAAAATGTGCCGCCAATTCCGGCAGATTCCTTTTTATTTCGTCCAGCCTGTATCCGAAGCCGGGTCCCTTTATCGTTGACAGGTCGATCTGACCGTCGCGCCGTTTATAGAGTCCCGGATGTACGGCTTCTTCCGGCGCCGAGGCGGCCGGATAAAACTGCATCGCATTGGTCTCGACTCCCATGATCGTGCCTGCGTGCGCGGCCAGCAGGACATGTGGAATTTGCGCCAGCATCGGATTAGTCAAATCCTGCACCATCAGAGTCATGCCATGCGCCTTTGCCCAGCACAAACTCAGCAGGGCACTGGTTTGAGTCTTGCAGGTTTTCAGCGCAACTCCTGTCCAGCCCAGGCTGCGACCGAGCCTGATCAACTTCCAGTCGTGGGCGCTTTCGTCCATGAACAATGGCTTGCGCGCCGAGACGCTGTGAACGTCGATCTGGTTTTCTTCGAGGTCGTATGGAAACGGCTGCTCGACGTAAAGAATCATCTGGTATATGCCGGGATATTCATTCATCAGCCGATCCAGAATGTCGTTGACATAGGCAGGGTCTGACACCGTACAGTTGAAATCACTGGTCAACCACAGCACGTCATTTTTGAGTGCAATCTCACCGACCTTAATCAAACGCTCATAGTCCCATTCAGAATCATTCCCGCGTAGCTTGACTTTCAGACACGTCAGTCCATCGCGTTTGATCCAGTCCGGCAGCAAAACCGGGTAGCCGTCGTCCGGCTCATCCCCTGTCAATTCGGAGGCGTCGAGCAAATCCTTGCCGCCCACGAGGTGCCAGGCGTGCATCGTTTTAGCCGGAGGAGAACTGAAAAAGTCGGCAGGATACTTGCCCCCAAACGAGGCATTGCATCCATCGGCCGGTTTGAGAAAGTGGGATAAATCTTCGTTCATGAACTCGGCGTTATAGGTCGAGTAAACATCGCGCTCCAGAAGCTTGCCGTACGCATCGTGCAGGGCGACATCGAACGCCGAGCAGCATACCAGGGCCGCCAGGTGCGGCATTGGCTCGGCCTGCTCGCCCCGCTCGCGGTTGAGCTGATCCAGAAGATCGGGCAGGACTGTTTCGATGAAATCGCTGCCTATTTCCACAGGGTGCCCGTGCCGGCCGGACCGAGCCCAGGCCTCAGCGAGCATCTTGCAGAATTGCTGCAGCGTATCGCACCTTTCCTGGTAACTCAAACTGCTGGGCCAGGTCCACTGGACGCTCAAGGGGGTCTCGCCCCAGCCTGGCGCCTTCTGCCCTTGTCTGTTCGCTACCGTCATATGGACCCGCGCACAGACAACTGCGGTCGTTGTTTCAGGCCCGAACTTCAACGGAATCCTCGTCTGGACGGGGATAAAGTACAAATCAACAGATACCGGACTTATATCAGCTTTCATATTCTCACCATCGCAATCTTCGTTTAAGTTCCAAATCAGTGAATTGTAGATATAATTAGATTTATAATCTACACTCAACTATTGGTCAACCTTAACTTTGCCGGATTCTCAGGCCCAACGAATTTTACCGATCCCGGCGGACATTTAGCGACGAATTCTTTTTGAAGCCATTTGCGTTGTTTGTAACTGTTTGCGGTTTAGGGTAGTTACAAAAACTTCAAATTGTATTTACCCCGCTGTTTTGCTGTAAGTGATCCAAAGACTGTAGTAAACAAGGTAACAACTTGCGATTTGAAAATCGACAATCGTAATTCGGCAATCGGCAATTTACTGGAGTGCGTTTCTCGGCAGGAAGAATATGCCGGGGCCGACGCCATCCGGGTATGGTGTTGTGCCGTCGGCAGTGATGGAAACCTTCATCGGCACGGTGTCCGAGGGCGAATAGGTTTCGACGTGCCCGTCGGTGTAGCCTGCCCGCAGTTTGATTTCCGGGGGATCTTCAATGTCACCCTCGCGGAACCAATAGGCCGAGAGAAGCCATGTTTCCGGATTAATTTCCGCTCCGTTAAACTGTTCGCAGCTACCGTGAGACCAGGGGCTTCTCCAGTGATCGTAGCCGAAATAATCGGTCACGATCAGCTTGCTGTATTTTCTTCCGCCGCTTGCCGGACCCTGCGGTCCTCTGAAGACGACCCTGCGCCCGCCGACATACCCTGTGTAATTCCAGTAGAAACAATATGTCCCGCCGACAGGATCGGTCGAGAAGGAGTCGTCTTCGGGATAGTCCCACGCGTCACCGGCGTCCCAAGCCTGCTGCAAGTACTTGTATCTCTGCGGTGCGTTGGGGCAGTACATGGTACGGGCATCGGTTATGTAGCTCCTGAGGTACTCACTCATGGCCCGGTGAATACCGGGGCTGCGGTGCTTGTTGCCGGTAAGCTTGGTGGGGTCCGACCAGTTCCAGTTGTTACCAACTCCTACGGTGGCGACCGATTCGGGGAATCTTTCGTTGTTGTCCGACGCGAAGAGGGTTGTGGCTGATACGATTTCCTTCTGGTTTTGCGCGGCTACTATCGCGCGGGCCTGCTGCCGTACTTTACGAAGTGCCGGAAGCACAATAGCCATTAAGAGGGAGATGATAGAGATAACCACAAGAAGTTCGATTAACGTGAACCCTCTCTTCTCATCACCTACCTTCATTTGTCTGCTTCGGAAGCTGATCTTCCTATCCTCCGATCCTGTCCAGACCAAATCTTTGCGCTCTAATGGCGCACAATACCTACGCTAATGATTATACACGACCTATAATCTTGTGTCAACCACTTATTTTGCCATCCACGAAAAAAAAACGTAAAGGTCAACAGGTCTTAAGTAATGTTACTCACTGAGTTTATGTGAACTGTCGCCACCTTGCCGGCATGATCTCCTGTTATTTTTCATCAGGAATATTTATTCGGCCCTGTTTCTACTGGCCGCTCAGGCTCGCAAACGGCGTTCCGCCGTAAGCACCCATGTTTATTTGACCTCCATGAGGTTTCAATTCACGTCCCGGATCCATGCCGGGGTCGCCGGTGTCGATACATGGACTTGAGAGCGAATCAGTTGGCCATGTTCCATCGATTGGCGAATATCTGCCGTATCTGCTCATTAGATGATAGTCGCCGCTGCCGGAATCGGCGAACATGGGATCCGTGCTGATGTTTCCATTGTTCCCGGTAACGGCACCTTCTTGTTGCACACAACTGTAATAAGCACGGCATTGATGTAGATCGCCGTCAGAGTTGTTCCAAAGAATGCAATTAACGATATCGGGATTGCTTCCATCATAAGCACTAATGCCATAACGGTTATCAGTTATCGTCAAATTGGTAAGTATGGGCGAGGCCCCACTGAGGAAGATAGCTCCTCCGTCAGTTATGTTGCAGCCGGTGATTATGAAATTGCGCAAGATGCAATTTGAGCCCTCAGCGGATCGAAATGAGAACGCAAAAGCAATTGAGGCAGTTACCACTGCAGCATCGTCTGCGCTCTGGAGAGTGATTGCCTTGCCGCCTAAATCAACATCTTCTCGATAAGTTCCCGGCCAGACCATGATTGTATCGCCGTCAAAAGCCTCGATCACCGCCTTTTGGATAGTGGCGAATGCATCTGACCTGCTCATGCCCAAATTGGAATTACTGCCGGATTTATCAACGTGAAGTATCAATCCGTCATCGCCTTTGCTGGCCTCGGCGGTTCTGCCGTACGCGCCCATGTTGATTCGCTTGCCGTTAGTAAGAGGCTCGGCAACGAAGGAATCCAGCGGATCGCCCGCATCGATGCAGGGGCTATATACGCCTATGTCATCTTTTACCCACGTGCCGATCCACGGCTGGTAACGGCCTAAGGAGGACCTCAGGTGATAATCGCTGCCGTTTGATAATGCAAACAGCGGATCGCTGTCGATGTTACCCTGGCCGGGATAACCGCCCTCAATACATGAATAGAGAACCGGATTATTCGATGCCGGATCAATCAGCATTACGGCAGCGTCGTCGTTATACCAAACGATACTGTTTCTGATTGTAATGTCGCTGCTGAATGAGTGGATTCCTCCGCCTATTGGAGATTCTGACTGATCTGATGAGAGGCTGTTGTTAGCAATAGTGCAGTTCGTTATTATTACGCTCTCGACGGCGCTATCACCGGGATAACCGGCACATAGTCCGCCGCCGATCTCGGCAGTATTGCCTGAGATGACACAATTCTCAAGTTTGATGTGTGAAGAGCCGCCGCAGAAAGCTCCGCCGCCTTGCACATTTCCTTGTGCAGTATTGTGCGAAATGTCGCAATTGGAAAAGAAAGCACTGCTTTGCCAGCAATATACTCCCGCCCCGAAGCTATTGTAATAGCCGGAATTATTTCTTATCTGGCTGTATAGTATCGTGGCATTGGAGCCTCTGGTAAGACCGATTCCTGCTCCGCGTCCGCCGGAATTGTCTTGTCCGAAACCACCTGCCCGGCAATCCTCGATTACACAATCGATGATGGTCGGTGAACCGCTGTCGACGCCAATCCCGCCGCCGAGTTCTGCGGCGCATTCTTTGATAACACAATCAACAATGCTTGGGCTGCTGAACTCGCACAATATTCCGCCCCCGATAGCATCCGAGCCTGGCACTGTCGCCCCGATTATTGTGAAGCCTCGCAGAACAGAGTCCGACCCTTCGTTGCGGCGGAAGTAAAATCCTCTGTGACCTTCGGAATCCGAGCAATCGATAGTCGTATCGTAAGGTCCATTCGAGCTGCGAACGGTGATTGCTTTGCCTCTAAAGTCGATATCCCTGTTACCGTCGCCGCTGTAGGTTTCCGGGCCAACCTCTACGATATCGCCGTCACTTGCATTATCGATTGCGTCCTGAATCGTAGTGTAGTCCTCCGGCACACGTATCGTGGCAGAAGGCGAGTACAAATTCACCTGAAGATTATCTATCAGAACGCCGGTACCTAAGAAAATGAAATAACAGCTACCCCTGACTGACTCTATCTCGATATAGTGAGGTCCCGTCTCCAGTTCCTCTTCGTCAGACCAGTTGACACCATCAGCGGAAAATTGGTAGGATAAATAGCCCGATGATTCCAGACGCCGCACGTCAATAAGTAGTTCTCCGTAAATGGAACCTGTTAAATTTTCCGAGCCTTCTGGGAAGCGATAACAAAGATAAGCCGGATCGTCATTATAGTCTCCGAATCCCAATTCGCGTCCTTCTGCCGTATCACGAAAGTACAAATACGCCTGTCGTGGAGGAAAAGCACCTTGCGGCCAAAAAATGGAATGAAAGTAGCTCTCGCTCTCGGCATCATCGCCGATGAAATCCTCCTTGTATT
>DAOVMB010000256.1 GCA_030630905.1 Sedimentisphaerales bacterium | reverse complement strand
CTTCACCCATCTCTTGCAACTGGGGGATGGGCAGCGGAGGGCGATTAACTCTGGTATCGGGAGCCAGCCTGCCGTCAATCGTAATGTTCTCCGCCTTGCCCAGGGAATACTTCTCGTATTTGATACCTTCTTTCATCAGGAAGACATTATCCTCGATTTCAATATTGTGCGGCATACAGCCCTCAACCGGTATGTTATTATGCGTGCCGTAACTGACGGAGATGGCAACCAGGGAGCGGAATTTGGTAACAGTTCGGAGGTTGCGAAAAACATTGTGGCTGATGAGGCCGGAACCATCCCGGATTCCTACTCCGTGCCGCAGATTCTCAAAGACGTTGCCTTGGACGACAAACGTCCCATCCATGCCGGGATGAGTATCCACCGCGCTGTGTTCATAAAGCGCCTTGTCGTTGCTTCCCACGCGATTGCGGATGAATTCCCAGTGAGTCTTGCGGACGCCGGGCTTGTGGATGTATTTTCCAAGCCGTTTGGGGCTGCTCCAGTCCAGCGCGCCGTTGGTGGCCAGGGAGTGGCGATTCTGGCTGAACTCGTTGTCGGTAACCAGAAGGTAGGCGCCTGACATAATCTGCACACCATAGCCCTGACCGGCACGGAGGTTATGGTGGATCAGGCAGTGGTCAACCTGTGCGGTAGCTTCGTCAACGAAGCTCATCGCGTAGCGGAAACCGAACAATTCACAGTGGTCGACCCGGACGTTCTCTTTCCCGCTGGCAGAGATGCCGCACGTGTCATTGTCAGTATTGGGACTCACGTCGGCGCCCTGGAGCTTCAGGCGCGTGAAGCGGACCCCGTCGCCGTCGACGCGAAACAGATGGACGCTCCGGTCTCCAGCCCGGCACAGCGTTTTCGCCCCCTCTCCCAACAGGGTCAGCCCGCCAGGGACGCGCACTTGCTTCTCGAACATGTATTGCCCGGCCGGCAGAAAAACCACCCGGTTTCCTTCCTTTACCGCGCGCTCACACGCAATTTGCACAGCCGCAGCGGTGCGGCCATCCACAGCGATGTGCTTGGCGAACAGTCTCTTCTCGGCCTCGCTCAAGAGCACATCGGGTCCAACAACACCGCCGCGTGGGCCGGCCGCTGGGATATTTGCGCCTTGGCAGTCATCCTGCACCGCTGCCGGCAAAACTGCCGGCACTATTGTTACCATTGCCAGCATAAAAATAGCTTGCTTTCTCATTTCATTTTCAGTCCCTTCTTCATCTTGATCAGGGGGGCCGTTCTATTTGGGTTTGAGTATTTGTCCGTCAGCCTCAAGCTGCTCACGCAACTTGGGGTACGCCACACCCCGTACGTTCACGCCGTCACCAGCCCAAGCAGGATTCCAGCGGTAACAGAGATCATTGGAGTAACTCTTTCAGTCGGGGCAGATACGCTCGACAAACCTGCGTGCCTTCTTAGCCTCCTGAAGCGTATAGGCCAGGTCGCCCGGAGCAAGGGTCTCGACCAACAGCGAACCGCGTGTAAAACCGCCCTTCCGAAGGCGTGCTGTCAACGCCGGGAAGTCAACTTGCCCCGTGCCCGGCGTGATTGCGACGTTCTTGGGATGCTTGTAGTCCTTGACCGACATGCTGGTGACGAGGCCGTCGACCGCGGCGACGTCCTGTACGGGATCGATTTCCCCGTTGGAGTAATAGTAGATGTTGCCCGGATCGTACATTAGCGTGAAGTTTTTGTGGGCAATCCGTTCGATGGCTTTGCGGCATTGCGGTCCTGTGCCGCACATGCCGCCATGAGGCTTCAGCACGATAACCACCTGCCTTTCTGCGGCATAGTCGCAGCACTCGGCCATAACCTTGCAGTATCGGTCGTAGGACTTCTGGTTGCCAAGGCTTGAGATCAGGGCCGACCAGGCTCCGGCGGCTTCGCAGTTGTCGATCATCTTTCGCAGGTTATCGATTCCCTCTTGCAAAGTGTTCGTTTTGAGGTGACCGCCGAAAGCACAGGGGATCTGCAAACCTCGCTTCTTGGCCTCCACACCCACCTTCACGGCCTCCTTGGGTGTGGTTGCGGCCGTGATTACGCGCCCCGTGTTTGTCTTGGCGCCCGTCAAGGCAACGTATTTGTAGCCGGCCTCGGCAACGGCGTCCATTGCCACGCGATAGTCGTACTTGCTCCAGGGGCGCGTCCAGCAACCAATTTGCCAGCCTTCGTCTTGCCAGTACGGCGCCGTTGGTGACCCGGCGGCGAGGTAGGGAGTCATGAGACTCGCCGCTCCGGCCGCAAACGTCCCGCGAAGGAATCGTCGCCGTGTTAGCTCATTCAACTTAGTCATGGAAACGGTCTCCGTAGCTGTTCACGCGTCCCAGAACCATTCTGAGAGATTCCACGTGGACGGTACAATACTAATTCTCACTAATTGTAGCTGTTTATGGACTGCTGCCAAGGATATTTTTTTTGATAAAATGGACGCACCCAATCCCGTTCGGCACTGGGTTTGCTGTCCGACTGACGAGACTTACACGGGAGAATCCCGCGAACGTCTTGACAAACGCTTGCTCATAGATATTCCCCCAACTTCAAAGCTCACATGCCGCAACGAAGCGCAACGGAATTGCGATCAGGTGGAGCGCATTGTTAGAAAGTTATTTTCCCTTTACCATCGGAGTAACATAGATAATCAGAAAGAAAATAATCGAAAAAGATACAATTATGCCTGCTATCCACAGTGCTTTTTCGCGTCCCGACATCGGCTTTACAGCTTCTGTTCGTCCCCAGGAAACAGACGCCCATATTCTCTCATAGAAATAATACATAATCATTCGCGTGGAGTGGTGATAAATGACAATCAATGTGGCAATGAACGCCGCGGTTCTGTAAGAGGGTGGAACTAACACTATAATCGCATAAGCTCCCATCCAAGTCCAAATGATGCCGATAAAACGCCAAAGAATAGCTTTGACAATTGATCTGCGTTTCGATTCATTTTGATTTGACGCTGTCTTATTCATTTTGCTCGCTAACAATGTTTTTATATTTCCGATAGTAATTCCGTGACACCATACTTAATTCCAGCCGTTCTCTGCATCCCAAAGCTCCGAAGGAATTCAGGCCCCCGATTTACCCCCTGATTTAGATTATTTTTTTGCTTTTGACGTTTTCGGTAGTATACTTTAGGAGGAACTTTCAACCGCTCTTTTTGGAACCGGCTGTAATGCCAACCTATATAAGCCCCTCAGAAGAAAAAGAATTCCTCGTTTAAGGATTTAAGATGATAATAGAATACATCATCACAACATGTTTGTGCACTATTGTTTTGGCACTGACACCATTAGATCGATGGGCGGCCGCAAAGGAGTTTAACACTGGTTCTACTGTACCTTCCTGGTTTATGTGGAGCGTTGGAATCGCCTTAACTGTATTAGCTGTATCGGTTCTTGTGGGTACTTATAAGCAAAGATATCAAAGAGCCAGACGTACCAGGTAATCATATTGCCAAGCACGGCGGAAAGCAGAATTCCGGGGAAAGAACACTTAATTCCAACCGATGTCAACTCATCGAAAAATGTACCGGACACAAATTCCCTCCCCATCCCTAATTAATTCTGATAGAATAAATCAGGTCCCAAAGGTACCGTCTTATTTAAATATCCCACAAAATATCTATTGATAATATTTTATTACGGCTTATCACCTGTATACCACCTTGACGGCACATTGTCTCCTGTAGTTTCTTCTATAGCGGTAACGTGTCCGTCCAGCCAAAGGATATTAGCTCTTCCACCAGTTCTGTCGGCGTCAGCGTATCTAATATTGTGTCTGAAAATTTGCCGATATTGCGGGAAACGACTGCCACTTCGATACTGCGTAAGATTCATAGCGCCGGGATTATCACCATTATGAAAACCATCGCTGGTTCCACACTCCGGTCTTGGTTCGGCGTGGTCGGTACAAAAAATGAATTCTGAAGTACGGTGAATATCATTTGTATTCCGACCCCTGTTTCTCTCATGATGATTCAAACCATACGCTGCATGCTGGATTACATCCTTAGGATTGGGAATATTAGCATATTGGTATATTAATCCTTCGGGAGCACGTTGTAAACTCGGACAGCCAAAAATCTTCGTCTCTTTCAAGTATTCTATGTAGAAAACACCCCAATAAGTGTCGCTGGAACCAGGCCTTCGATAAGTAACACCGTCCGCCTGAAACCATAGATGTCGATTAGAACTTCCTGTATCGGGAATTTTTCGTTCGTAGTCGTCGAGGTACATTTGCACAGCCAATCCCACGCTCCGCAAATTTGATTTGCAGGCTGTTTCCCGTGCCATCTCCTTGATCTTCCGCATAGCAGGCATTAGAATTGACAATAATATAGCGATGATGGCAATAACCACCAATAGCTCTATTAACGTGAAGCCTCTTGTCATTTGCTTAGCGGGCTTTTTTTTGTGATTCGTCATTTGCCTGTCTCCCATAAATCTGTTTAACCGGGAGTTCCCATTTACACTTTACTGAAAGACTCCTGCAAACTTCGAGTCTCATAATAACGCAATTTCATCTCAATGTCAATGATTTTCTCTGTTCAATATGTTTCATAGCGCGTAGGGTGCGTTGAAACGCACCATTCAAATTATATAAATTCATCCTCGCCTTTTACCTTTTTACCTGTTCCTTGTCTCGCCCGTACGGAATCCTCGTTTATAATCCGGCATGATTTTATTCTTAAAGAATTCGTGCTGACAAACCAGCAATCTAAACCTGTGCCCGCGAAGGCGGGTATAAT
>DAOVMB010000459.1 GCA_030630905.1 Sedimentisphaerales bacterium | reverse complement strand
GACTGGATGACCAGAGCTGAGCGGCTAACCTCCGTGATTAATATCGCTTTCAAGTTATGATAGAAAAAAATAGTGTAGTAGGTCGGGTTCCGAATGGAGTCCGGCAGTCGCCGGACGGAATGAGAAACCCGACAACAACTTCTAAGGAATGTGTTGGGAAGGAAGTTTACAAGAAGTTAAAAAAGAACAAGGAGAAGAAATCATGAGCGAGGTACCTGGCGAAAAAGAAGATAAAAAGCAGATACTAAAGGATTTAATTAGGAAGTTACATGAAGGTGCAGAACCTGATGAGGTAAAAGAGGAATTTAAAGAGTTCTTGAAAGGAATAGGTCCGACGGATATAGTGGGGATAGAAGAAGAGCTAATACAGGAGGGGATGCCAAGGGAAGAGATTCATAGGCTTTGCGATGTGCACCTTGCTGTATTCAGAGAGTCGCTTGAGAAAGAAAAAACTTTAGCGCCCCCAGGGCATTCGATCCATACACTTATGGAAGAGCACAAGATGCTGCTGCAATTTGCCGAGAATTTGAAAAGTACCGCAGAGAGAATTCAAGAAGCTAAAGATTTTGACGCAGTGACTAAGGAGATAAAACAGTTAAACCACATTGCAGAGCATTTTAAGGATTCGGAGAGTCATTACGTGCGAGAAGAAAATGTCCTATTCCCGTATCTTGAAAAACACGGCGTTACACAGCCGCCGGCAATCATGTGGTCGGAGCATAATGAGATAAGGGAAATCAAGAAAAAGCTCTACGATATTGTGGACCAGCATAAAAGTATGGCTCTTCATGATTTTGCCAAAAAACTAGCTAATGTTGCGACATCTTTAGGTGATACGCTTCAAAGTCACTTTTACAAGGAAAATAATATACTTTTCCCAACGGCATTGAAGGTAATTGCAGAAGATGAATGGATAGATATTAAAAAGCAATTTGATGAACTTGGGTATTGTTGCTTTACGCCGGAATCTGCAAAAGAAGTTCCCGCAAAAGCGGGAATAAGTGCACCTGAAGCTGCGGCGGAAGGGCAAATAGTATTTGAAACAGGAAGCTTTTCTAAGGAAGAACTTGAAACATTGCTGAACACTCTGCCTGTAGATATCACCTTTGTGGATAAAGAAGATACTGTACGATACTTTAGCCAGTCGAAGGAGAGAATTTTTGTAAGAACCAAAGCGGTTATTGGTCGAAAGGTTCAGCTATGCCATCCAAAAAACAGTTTGCATAAAGTGGAGCAAATTCTTAATGATTTTAAGAATAATAAGAGGGATGTAGCCGAGTTTTGGATTAATTTGGAGGGGCGGCTTATTTACATCTGCTACTTCGCTGTCCATAAAAATCGCGAGTATCTTGGAGCCTTAGAAGTAACCCAAGATATTACAGATATAAAGAAAATAGAAGGAGAGAAAAAACTGCTATAATTGGCAGGTGTCAAAGACACCTGCCCTACTCTGATGATTAATTCGTTTGAAAAGCTGAAACGATCGCTGGCCAGGACCAAGCAGAACCTTCTGGGCAAAATCAGCCGGGTAGTCAGCCGCCGCAAGATCGATGACGAGCTTCTCGAGGAAATTGAGGAGATCCTTATCGAGGCCGACGTTGGCGTCAAGGCCACCATGAAACTCATTGAGAACCTGAAAGAGAAAGCAAAAGAGAGAAAACTGACCGATGGAGAACAGGTCATTAGCCTCCTCCAGGAAGAAATCGCGTCCATACTGATACGAGAAAGAGCGCCGACTGTAAGCGAAAACGACAAGCGGCCGGTAGTCTGGTTGATCGTAGGCGTCAACGGCGGCGGCAAGACGACCACTATCGGCAAACTGGCCACCAGATTCTCATCTGAAGGTAAGAAAGTGGTCATTGCCGCCTGTGACACCTTTCGCGCTGCTGCTATTGACCAGATCGCCATCTGGGCCGAACGAAGCGGCGTCGAAATCATTAAGTCTGCAGAAGGCTCAGACCCGGCGGCGGTTGCTTTTGACGCTGCCAAAGCGGCTGCGGCCCGCTCGGCGGACATTCTGCTGGTCGACACCGCCGGCCGCATCCATACCAAATCGAACCTGATGGAGGAACTGAAAAAGATCAAGCGCGTCACCGCCAAGGCGCTGCCCGACTGTCCGATCTACAGCAAACTCATTATCGACGGCTCCACCGGGCAGAATGCTATTTCTCAGGTACAGGTCTTCACGGAGGCGGTTGGCTGCAATGGTATCATTGTCACCAAGCTCGATGGTACCGCCAAGGGAGGCATCATTATCGCCGTCGCCGAGGAACTGGGTCTGCCGGTTGATTTCATCGGTCTTGGGGAAGGAATCGACGACCTGCAGCCCTTTGATCCCAAACAGTTTGCCGAGGCCTTGCTTACATGATGCACGAGTACACCATCGAATCCAAAACCCGCCAGGAAATGATTAACGTCACCGATATAGTGCAGCAGGCGGTCGCAGGCAGCGGGCTTGAATCTGGTTTAGCCTTATGCTTTGTTCCCCATACGACGGCAGCTATCACCATCAATGAAGACGCCGACCCGGATGTGAAACGGGACCTGCTGTACAAGCTGGAGAAGGAAATACCGCAGGCCGACGGCTACCACCATGCCGAAGGTAATTCGGACGCGCATGTCAAAGCGTCATTGATCGGGGCTTCGGAGCTGATTGCTTTTGACGAAAAGCGGCTGGTTTTAGGGCGATGGCAAGGGATATACTTCTGCGAGTTCGATGGCCCCCGCAGGCGCCGGATTATTGTCAAGGTCGGCTCGTTTGCCTAAGATTCGTATTATTGCTGTCCGAAAGAACAAAGACCGCTGGGTCGACGAAGGCTGAGCGCATTTCGGAAGGTTTCCCTCTCGCTTTGCCGATGTCGCATGGGAAATTACGAAGTGCTGTCGGGCGACACCGGCCTACATGCAGAAGGCGTCAGGCGGGGTAGCCTGACGCCACTCGATGAGTCGTTGCTGAGTGGTCTGGACCCAGCTACGCGATATACAAGCGTTCTCGATCAGTAAGCTAGGGCGTTGATCGTGACCATGAGAGACAAAGCGTTGCTGCTTGCT
>DAOVMB010000261.1 GCA_030630905.1 Sedimentisphaerales bacterium | reverse complement strand
ATCAAAGTTCTTTTTATCATTTTCATTTCCCTCTCTTAACTTACGCCCCGTTAAAGCTAATATTAGCTTCCGGAGCTAATTAAGGTTATTTACGCCCAGGCTATTTACACGCCTAAGCCACAAAATCAACGGGCTATTTCTTAGTAATCACCGACTCGAGCAAGCATACCCGCTTAACTGCCGAGCCAGGGCCTTATGAGGTTAACAATTTCGAATCCACGAAATCGTTCCGCCGCCTCAAAAACAGGCCAGCTTCTTTCGGCGACTCGCAAACACTTTCATGCTCACGACTTATCAGTTTTTCACTACCTCACACACCTCCTTTCTCCCGCATCCTTTACTAAGGAAGGGGGTCTTCAGTTTGGACAAAACATCTATCCACAATCCTGGGCATATATAATGACTTTTTTTTACTAAACTTAATCCTTCTCTTTCCTGCATCACCGAGCCTCAAACTAAGCCGGCGGCATTATCGTAAGTATAAGTGTTCCCGTGTATTCACCTGCAGGATCTAAGAATTGAGTTTGCACTCTTAAATCCAACACAATTGTATGAGAGCCTATTGTCGGCTTCGATATCGCTACCGGCCTTGCCATCGTAACAAATCCACCTGTTGCCGGTGTCTTTACAAAAATACGCTCAGGCGATATCGAACCTCCTTGACGTCGTTTAAGCTTGGTCACGGAGATCATAATTGGACCATGCATGCAGTTCGCTTCCACCTTTACCGTTAATGCTGCCGGCACATCATAGGTGTCCGTGAATAATGTGGCAGTCCCAAGGTCAAGCTTATCCGGTGTAGCCGATACGTTGACAAACGGCTTGCCGGTTTGCTCAGCCCCGGCAATTCCCGCCAGCCCAAACAACCCCACTGCTAATACCCAAGTTATGACTAATCTTTTCATCGTTGTTCTCCCCCCAAAAAACAATTTTGACAATAATCTATTGCTGCAAACTGAAGACAGCCCTATTTATTGCCTGTTTTATCAATCCGTTGGTTTATGAAAATCCGTTTTTGATCTTAACCAGTAAGATCAGAATGGAGATGGTGTACGAGTTGGATTGTTTCATTCCTTTTCATCATCATCCTCATCGTCACTCTCCTCACTTCCGGGCCGGCACTAAAATACAGTACCTTCAAAGCAAAGTCTTGCTATCAAAGTAACGCAAGTTACATAAGCATTTATTTTGCTCATCAATCAAGTTTACCTGTTTTCTTATTCTATGTCAATGTTAAAATCATAAAATATTTAAAATATTTAATTTTTTGTACCTTTTGCCATTATTGCCATTTTACCCACTTTCCCAATGAATGTCAATGGCTAAATTCAAAAAAACTGCCTACTACTATATATTTTATCGCATCCGTCTATTTTATCAATTTCCACATAAATAGCAATAGCCATGTGGCCCAATTCCTTATTTTTGCCCATTTTTTAAGCTTTTTTACACTCAAATTATTAACAGGCCTTTTCTGTCCTGCCGTTCAAATATTTCCCAGACTCACATAAATCCTTGCAGTAAAAGGAGTTAAGCAAGCATTTTTTAGGGCCTGTCCAAATTACCCTTTAGCGTTTGTCATTCTGAGGCGAAGCCGAAGAATCTGGGCTGGGTATCGCCGGTCGTGATCCAGATGCTTCACTTCGTTCAGCATGACAATTCAAAACCCGGTCAAGTTAAGTTAATATTACAGGAATAATCATTCTACTCACCTGCGATGGCTCATTACTTAATTGAAATGGTCTCTGAAAAGGGATTTCTGCTCTATTCTCGCAAATATTTATATCTAAAGTTTGGCCCAAGATATCATGGTCATGGATGAGATTGCTACCCATATCGCCGGTTTTTTGTACTACTGTCATTTTTTTTTGCCGGGTGCGAGTCATACAATCTGTACATCCTGTACATACGAAAGGAAATGGCCTTGACTCATTAACGGTTTTCTACTAATGTTGCGGCGACGTTTGAAAAAGGAGCAATACGATGCAAGAAAGGACTCAAGTAGGTCATTTTGCTTTTAATCAGGTGGATTCACCTGCCGTGGGGAGTGTTCTCCACGAACAGCATTTGAAGCTGACAAGCCGGCTGCACATGAATCCATTTTGCGGCTATATCATGCCGCTGTGGTATTCGGCGATAGCTACCGAGCACAGCGCGGTTCGCCAGGCAGCGGGACTATTCGACTGTACTCACATGGGCATGCTCGATGTTTCAGGCCCCGATGCCCCGGACTTTCTCGATTACGTAACGACAAACAAAATCACGGACCTTGGAATCGGCAACGCTCGCTACTCGTACATCCTGGATGCCGCCGGCAACATTCTCGATGACATTATCATCTATCGCCGGGCCGGCGAGCGGTTCATGGTGGTCGTTAACGCCGCGAACGAACCCAAGATCAAGGCTTATTTCAAGGCGCTGCTAAACGATGAAATTCCAGTCGATGCCGAAGACACCGGGCGCAAATTGCCGTACAAGCCCGACATCTCTAACATGAGGGATACGAGCCGGAGCCGGGATTGCAGGGTCGATGTCGCTCTTCAGGGTCCCCGGTCGCTCGATATAGTCTCGGCTCTCACCGATGCTCAGACCGCCGAGCAGATTGCCGCGTTACGGCCATTTCATTTCGTGCAGGCGGCCCTCGGCGAGATTGATTGCATTATCGCGCGCACAGGTTACACCGGTTCGAAAATCGGATTTGAGTTATTCGTTCATCCTGATAATGCTCCGAGGCTCTGGGAAATGATGCTGCAAAAGTGCCGACAGTACGGGCTCGTGCCATGCGGGCTTGGCGCTCGGGATAGTCTCAGAATCGAGGCGGGCCTGCCGCTTTACGGTCATGAACTGGCCGGGCAGTACGACATTTCACCTTTCGAGGCCGGTTACGGATGGGCTGTGAAACTGGACAAAGAGTTCTTCATCGGCAAGAAGCCCATGGAGCAAATTGCGAAAAAATATGATATGGAAGTGGCCAGAGTTGAATTGCCCGGTGAAAAAGGCATCCGGCCCGTCAGGCAGAATGATGCTGTTCTCAACGCCAAAGGTGAATGCACAGGATGGGTGCTGAGCTGCACAAAAATCGAAGAAAAACAGATTGCTCTGGTTTATATGAGCAGAGAGTGTACGCAACAAGGCAATCCTGTCGGTCTCTACTACCTTGCAAGAAGTCGGGGCCAGCTCGAACAGGGCAGGAAAGACAGCGTAGAAAAGGCTGAGCACGTAAGCCCCGATCTTGCCGGCATCGTTCTGAGCCGATTCGAAAAATTCTGATTGAGGAGTATTAAATGGCAGTCAAAAAATTACTTTATACCAAAGACCACGAGTGGGTCAGCATTGAAGGCGCCGTCGCAACGATGGGTATCACGGATTACGCTCAGGAGCAATTGGGCGAGCTTGTCTTTGTAGAGCTGCCTGTGATTGGTAAGCAAGTCAGTGCGCACGACGAGATTGCTATTGTTGAGAGTTCGAAAGCCGCCAATGACGTTTATTCGCCCGTGACCGGAAAGGTGATCGAAGTCAACCAGGAGCTTGAGTCCAGCCCCGAGCTTATAAACGAGGATTGCTACAAGGGCGGCTGGATAGCTAAATTGCAACTCACCGATCCAAAGTCCCACGAAAACCTGATGGATACCGAACAATACAAGCAGTACATAGCGGGATTGTAGAAACCGCCATTCGGCCGTAGCCGGGCAGCCTGAGAGCGGTCCGGCAACGGCGTTGAGGATTTACCAAATGCCTTTCATATCGAATACGACAGAGCAGCAGAAAGAAATGCTTGCTGAAATCGGACTTGGGATGGACGATCTGTTTTCCGACATCCCTTCTGAGTTCATGGATAAATCAATGAACCTGCCCGACGGCATCAACGAGCAAAACGTCCGAAATAAGCTGGCGGAGCTTGCTGATAAGAACTCGATTAATCTGACTTGTTTTCTGGGCGGAGGATTTTACGACCATTTCATTCCGGCGGCGGTTTATTCGGTCATTTCGCGCAGCGAGTTCTACACGGCCTACACGCCGTATCAGCCGGAGTTGTCACAGGGAACGCTACAGGCAATCTACGAATACCAGTCGGCCATTTGCCGCCTGACTGATATGGAGGTTTCCAACGCTTCCCTATACGATGGCGGTACCGCGATGTACGAGGCAATGATGATGGCATTGCGAATCACCGGGCGCAACAAAATCATTATCGACGACAGTGTCAATCCTATTAATCGCGTCATGATTGACTCATACACGCAGAACCTGCAAATCGAGCTTGAAGAAACACATTGCGCGGACGGCCTGGCAAACCGCGAACGGATATTCAAGAGAATCGACGACAAGACCGCCGCGGTGATTCTGCAGAATCCGAACTTCTTCGGCTGCATAGACGATTTCAGTGACATCGCCGCGGCCGCCCACGAAAAAGGTGCCCTTTTGATTGTCTCCTGTTACCCGATATCGCTGGGGATACTCAAAACCCCGGGTGAGATGGGGGCCGATATCGTAACCGGAGAAGGCCAGAGTCTGGGCATGCCGATGTCTTTCGGCGGGCCGTACCTGGGATTCATGGCATCGCGGATGAAGTACGTTCGCAAGATGCCCGGCCGAATCGTCGGACAGACCACCGACAAAATGGATCGGCGATCCTTTGTCCTGACACTACAGGCCCGGGAACAGCACATCCGTCGAGACAAGGCGACTTCGAACATCTGCTCGAATGAGGCACT
>DAOVMB010000315.1 GCA_030630905.1 Sedimentisphaerales bacterium | reverse complement strand
CGGAATCCCCCCGAGGCCATAATAATTTCGATCATTATAAATATGGGCGGTATAAAGGAGAGTATCAAAAGGTTCGTGCTGCTCGTTACAGTGTCCGTAACACAGGCGCTTACTGCTCTTAATCCTTGCAGCCAGGCATCGACACTTAACGGAGCCTGCGGAACTGAAGTAAGAAAACCACCGGCAACAATAGCAAATCCCAGGCTGAGCAGGACGTGATGCGTCAGAAAGGCCAGCAAGATAGCCAGCATGGGAGGAACGATACTGTACCACATAGCCGTCGGGGAATTTTCTTCACTACGCGGGGAAAAATAGGCGAGCAAGCCACACACAAGACCCAAAATGATGATAACTATCGCAATTTTTATGATTTTTTTTGACTTCAACAGATGTCCATTCCAGACGCTGATGCTTGTGCTGTGAAACTCCTTTTACATGCCATACATGTTCTCCGATGGGTACACAAAGAGACAATCCCATCTCGTATCCCAAATACACAACTACGAAATACAAACAAAATCCGTACAAATCAAGAGCAAAACCCGCGGGAAAAGGAAATAGAATCTTTGCTGAAATATTTTCCATCTCTGATTATAATGTTCTAACTGGAATGGAAGTCACTTTTGAGCCCTTCAAGAGATGAGGTGAAAACAATGCCGGATGCCATGTCGGTTAGAACCGGACAAGAAAAAGATATAGATGCACTGGTTAAATTCAACATCGCGTTGGCACGGGAAACTGAACAGAAACAACTCTCGCCACCCATAGTCACACAGGGCGTGCAAACGCTTTTCAAAAATCCGCAGCACGGCTTTTACGTTGTCGCCGAAATAGCAAATGAAGTTGTCGGCTGCTGCATGGTTACTTATGAGTGGAGCGACTGGCGCTGCGGCCTGTTCTGGTGGATTCAGAGTGTTTATGTCAAGCCGGAGTTTCGCCGGCGAGGCATTTTCAGAAAGCTCTACGAATTCCTGAAGGAAAAGGCATCGCACGAGCAAAACGTATGTGGATTTCGCCTCTATGTCGAGCAATCTAATCATACCGGCCAAAATACGTATGGAGGAGTCGGCATGAAAGAGACACCGTACAAGCTCTATGAAGAATCGTTTGAGGATTAGACAATGCCCATCGGGGCGGACTCTATCGACATGATCGCTCGACAAAAGTCATTTCATCGAACGAGCTTTAGCGTCGATTTCTTCCAGTTTAAAACGCACACTTACGATAAACGGTGATTCGCCTTCTACCCAGTGGCCATAAGTTGTTGTGACAAATGTCCCGTCCGGCAGCAATTCCAGGCCCGGATAAGCACAATCCGCTGCTTTGTGGTTGTCCATAAGCCGGACACGGTACTGCCCCTCCCGGCCATTGACAATATCCTCATATTTCCCAACCCATCCGACCCAGTCGCCCTTCGTCGGGCTTTCATGCGTGGTGTCACGGAAAGTAATAAACAGCCTTCCATCCGGCGCATACCTGCCGGTGTGCCTGTCACCAGTCAGTGCCCCGGGCAGTTCAACCGGCTTTGTCCAGCTATGACCCTCATCGTTGCTGAAAATGACAAAAGAATTGTATTTCCGGCTGTTCTCCCGCAGCAGCAAAGCAATTTGTTTGCCGTCCGGCGACCTTATCGCTCCCGGCTCGCATAAATGCGCCGCCGGGTGCTCTGTGATAACCTCCGGCTGGCTCCAGGTCAGCCCTCCGTCTTTGGAAATCGTCTTGAAAACCTGGAATTTCGTTCTCTTGCCGGCACCGCGAAGAAAACGGCCGTCGTCGTGAAACAAGGCCATGTAGTCCCCGTTTTTCAGATGTACAAGACAGGCCATTGCTACAATGCCACCAAAATCACTAATCGGCCTAAGCGGCGTCCAAACCTTGCCGTCATCCTCTGAGACTGCCATCCGGATGGGATATAATCCCGAAAACATGATGAGCCGTTTCCTGCCCTGCGAATCGATCACACGGTAGAGCGTAGGCACTTCCTGTGACGTCGCCCAGTTATCCGGCACCGGTAGCCTATCCGACCAGGTCAAACCGCCATCGGTGCTCTTTTTCATCACTATAGCCCCACGCCCGTGCCCTTTCGGGTAAACCGTAATAATGGTCTTATTGTCTTCCAGCAGGACCGTCGTCGGATGGCCGAGATACTGGCCCGGCTCTTTATCAACGATAATCTGGCGGTGAGTTTCGCCGGCCAGGTCAATCAATGGGATGGAGTAACCCTTAGGCTTGCCGGCATTCGCACATCTGGGCATCGCAAGCGCGGCCGCCCCAAAAACCATCACTCTTAAGAAATCACGTCTATCCAAAACACTTTTCATTCCAAACCTTCCTTTCGTCTTCAAGTATCAACAGTTATTATGACATCATTTGACGATTTCGTCACGTCTTTCCCAAATATCCGGTTCCAACAGTCAATTTTAATCACTATTCCAATTGCTGAAAGAATCTGATATAATCTTCAGACATCGCAAGAGATGATAGAAGAATTCCTGTGCGTGATTGGCTCGTGTGGGAATATGTATTTCGGGGAATGACTTAAATATTGCTGAGGAAAAACCATGTCAAATTATAATCGCAGAGATTTCATTAAGACGTCGGGGAGTATTCTGGGCGGTGCCGCACTGAGTGGGTTGACGTTAAGCTGTCATAAGAACGAAGCGGTACCCGGCAAATGGGCCGGTTTCAAATACGCCATGTGCAACGAAAGCATGGCTGAATTGAACTGGGCCGAGCAATGCCGGATTGCAAGCGATGCCGGTTATCGCGGAATCGAAATCGCAGCGTTTACTCTGGTCGAAGAAGGTGTGCAGGAAATAAGCCCGACAGGACGTAAAGAAATAGTTTCGGTAATGAAAGACGCCGGTCTCGAATGCGTTGGCCTGCATTGGCTGCTGGCGCCGCCACCAAAAGGATTGCATTTCACGACGCCCGATGCCGGTATCCGCCGGAAGACTGTAGCGTATTTTGATACACTGATCGATTTTTGCGGCGACCTCGGCGGCTCTTATATGATTTTCGGCTCTCCGAAGCAGCGAGATACAAAGGGTATTTCCATTGAGCAGGCAAAAAAATATTTTGCCGATGGCCTGGCGGCAGTGGCCGACCACGCTCAGCAACGAGGTATCGAAATTCTTGTCGAGCCTTTAGGTAAAAGAGTAACCGATGTTGTCAATACGTTGGCAGAAGCATCACAGTTAGCCGAACAAGTCAATCACCCGGCTATTGGGATGATATTTGACTTCAATAATACCGTTGACGAAACCGAGCCGTTTGACGTCCTGCTGAGAAAGTACGACAAGAATATCCATCACGTTCACGTCCAGGAAATGGGCGGCAAACACCTCGGTACGGGAAATGCCGTAAACGACTATGTGAAGGCTTTTCAGGTGCTAAAAGATATGCGATATAATCGCTGGATTTCTCTGGAAGTATTTGATTTTTCGCCCGGCGGCAGAACTATCGCTGACGAGTCCATGAGGACACTTAAACAAATTGAAGGCAAATTAACTTAGTCGTCGTGGAAAACGAATCGTTGAAGTATATTTCAAAGAAGCTCCACTTTAACAGAGGTCAGGAAAATGAAAACCAATCTTTTCCTATTACTTTTTGTGACAGTCTATTTTGTCGGCTCTGTCGGTATTATACACGCTTGCGAAACTCAAAAGGATTTCTCTCCCAGACCCGATGAGAAGCAATTGCCCACCGCGATGCATTCGGAAATGAAAGAGCTGCCGAGCATAACGGTCGGGAAAGAGAACGCTAACATAACAGGCAGCGACAACCGCGCACTGCAGGCGGCAGTCGATTATATCGCCGGCCTCGGGGGCGGAACAGTCGAGATCGGCGAAGGCCGGTACGTGATGTACGACTCGCTGCATCTGCGCTCCAATGTGACAGTCAAGGGTGAAAAAGGCAAAACCATCCTGCAAAAGGCCGATGGAGTTGTATGCTCCCTGGCACTTGACGGCGATTTCGGTGAGCAGCAGTTCACGATTGAGGACCCAACCGGCTTTGAGGTCGGTTATGGCGTTGCGATTTGGGACGACCGCGCAGGAGGATTCCACATCACTGTTGCTCGTATCACCGGGCAAAACGGCAATACGTTCTCGATTAACAAACCGCTGATGGCCGACTGCATGGTCGCCAACAAGGCCAAAGCAGCTACGGTTTTCCCCGTCGTCAGCGGCTATCACATCGAAGGGGCGCGAGTCGAAGGTCTCACAATCGACGGAAATAAGAACTCCAACGTCACCCTGAACGGCTGCCGGGGCGCCGGGATTTT
>DAOVMB010000508.1 GCA_030630905.1 Sedimentisphaerales bacterium | reverse complement strand
TCCTGGTAGGGATAGCTGCCGATATTCAGCTCGCGGATGTGGACGGTATCGCCGAAGCGATCCTTGACTAAGTCGAAATTATATTCGAGCCCCTCACCATCGAGGTCCTGCGAATTGGAGTTCCAGCAGACGCCGACGTTGGGATGCCCGGCCACGTCCATAATCTTCTTTATGATCGGTAAAGGCGAGCATGCTCCATGGACTTCCAGTCGAATCTTCTGGCCGTACTCGGCGCCAAAGCGACCTAATTCATTGAGCGACTTGCCGATTTGTTCGATCGTTTTGTCCCGCGAGACGTTCCTGGGCAGATCATTCGGCTTGACTTTGACACCCGATCCACCGCAATCGTGCGAGAGCTTGATATACTCCTTTGCCCCTTCGATGTCCCGGCGAAGCCTTGATGCATCGGCGTGATGGAAGGCGAAATTCGTTCCCGGACCTAAAAGCGTAACCGAACTGTCGGCAAAACGCTTCTTTACGTCCCGACGCTCTCGGGCGCTAAGTTTCGATTCGACGCCGTGAGCGTGTTCGGTGCGCAACTCGACGCCCAGCACACCAGCCTTCTCACAGTTGGCGATCAGTGTCGGCAGGTCCCAATCCCGGCCCCAGAGATAGGTTACCAATCCGAACCGCATCCGTGTCAGCATCTCCATGGATCGTGCCGGCCTTGCCAACGGCCCAGTCGCCAATATACCGGCTCCGAAAACCAATGAACTCTTAAGAAAATCCCGGCGTGTAGTAATGATTGTATTCATCTTTTCCTCTTTCTGTAATACTTGGGATTTGTATTTCATCCTCAATAAAAGCTAAAGGATGAATTCTCCTCGTTCAAAATCCGCTTGTCAAGTGATTTCTGCCATTTTCAGCAATTGTTCCGCAATTTTCCGGTCCGCATCCGGATTAGCGATTATTCTGCATCCCTCCGCCATCGCCTGTCTGATTTCCTGGTCTTTCATCAATTCTTTCAGCTCCTCCCACAGCCATTCGGACCTGTCTTTTTCATCGGGCAGGTCATCAACGATAACGGCCGCTCCGACCTCAACCAGCTTGCCGGCATTCAGGTACTGATGTTTGTCCTTATGGTACGGGTAAGGCATACAGATGCTGGGAACCGCCGCCGCTGCGTACTCAGCCACGCTAACCGCCCCACTCCTGCCTATCACCAAATCCGCGGCGGCAAGCAAATCCGGCATATCATCGAAATAACTAACAACCTTATAGCTGATTTTGGCATCACTATATTGGCTATAGACGTTCTCGTAATTATTCCGCCCCGCCAGATGGACTATCTGCCAGTCGTCCGCGAAGGCTTCCAGCTTGTCCAGCAGCGAACACACCGCCTTGTTAATATTCTCCGAGCCGCTCGATGCGCCGGTTATCAGCAACATCTTTTTTTCTCTGTCAAGGCCTAATTGCCCTATCGCCCTGCTGGCTACAGGATTCTTAAAGCCGCTCCGTATCGGACAGCCGAAAACGCTGACCTTTTTTTCCCGCTGAGCGAAATATTGCTCCGTCTCCGGGAACTGCACGAAAATCTCATCCGCCCAGCGGGCATTTATCTTGTTCGCCCGGCCCGGCACAATATCGACGTTCAAAAGAGCGACTGGGACTTTGTGCTTATGTGCAGCCAAGCAAACCGGCGCCGATACAAAGCCTCCGGCGCCTATGACTACGGTATTGAAATCCTTACGAACTGCTTTTTCCGCAATCCTGTAACTTCTCAGCAACGATTTACAAAAGTCGATTAATTTCTTAGGCCGAACGGAAAAACCGACGGCCGGCAGAGCGGTATATTCGAAACCGGCTTGCTCGAGAATATGCTGATCGATATTACGCTTGCTGCAGAAAAAATGTATTGTCGCCGACGGATCGATTTTGACTATCTGCTGCGCCACGGCGATAGCGGGATATATATGCCCCCCGGTCCCTCCGCCGGCAAAGAAAAAATTCTTGTCGACCATAATTTTGGCCTCCTTGCATAATCGAACGCCGAAAGTCTGCACGAAGCCGGCGTGAAATGCAAGCGTTTTTTTCAGCTACCTTGATAGCGAGGGAATACATAAAACAACCGGGGCCCATACCGAATTTAACGGTATAGACCCCTAACTGATCTAAGACCTTATGTCATTTCTTATCAAAGCGGCCTTTACTCTTCAGCAGCAGCTCTCGACCGATACAGCCGGATGTCGTCAAAGAACATCTTGCCCGAACCGCCGGGATTTGTCATGTTGCTCTGTGTACCGAGACCGATAGCGATCCTGTCAACGTTGCTCAGACTGATGCCCTGATCGGCAAAAGACTGCAAGGGGATAATCCACTCGGTCCAAGTGTCGATCGTTGCCGCCGCTGGATCATCATGGTACACAACCGCAGGCGCGCCTGCGCTGTTGGATAACGCCACGTATAGCGGCTCGGCAGCGTTGCTCGCGATGCCGATATCCTGGTTCGCCCACTGCGGCCCAACCGTACCGGTAATCTGTACGCCGGAGAATTTAGCCTGGCATGTTGCACCGGCGTTGTGGCTGGTCAGTGCCAGTCCCACATAGACGTTCGAACTCATCGAGATGTTCTGCGGATTCCATGACATAGACTGCCATGTGGATCCGTTTGCCGAGTAATAGCCTCTGAAGTTGCCACCGACGTCACGCTCCAGTTTGACCCAGTATGGAGCAACGATTGCCATCT
>DAOVMB010000483.1 GCA_030630905.1 Sedimentisphaerales bacterium | reverse complement strand
CCGCTTTTGAGTCGAATGTTATAGCAAATCGTTCAACGATAATAACATAGCACAATCTGTCATTCCCGCGGAAGCGGGAATCCACTCAAATCGTTACGTTTTTGGATCCCTGCTTTCGCAGGGCACATGTTTAGCCAGTTGAGATTTCCTTGTGGCACGGCCATCCCTGGCCGTGATTTCACGGGCTTCAAGCCCGTGCCACGTCACGTATAGAAGTCGCTGAATAAGTTATCCGGCTAAACACGTACGATACAAGTTTTGCATCTTTCGGGCAGATTTGATATTCTGATGGAATTAAGCCGAATGTGAACCGAGGATTATGGGTATATCACTTTAATACTGAAAATATCAGAGAATCAGGAGTTTGATATGAACCGTTGTCGTCAATTAAAATTAACACGCCGGGCTTTTCTCAAATGCACTCTCTTAGCCCCGGCGGGTGGCAGCCTCAAGCGCAGCTTGGGGATGGTTTACCTGACGTCTGCCATCCCCAAAGCCTTCGGCCTTGAGGCTGCCACCCATCAGCAAAAGCCCAATATCCTTTTTTTGATGACCGACCAGCAACGGGGCGACTGTTTGGGCTGCGCCGGCAATTCCGTGATTAAAACGCCCCATTTGGATTCCATCGCCAAAGAAGGCGTCTTTTTCTCGAATGCGTACAGTTCCACACCGAGCTGTACACCAGCACGCAGCGCGATCCTGACGGGACTTTCACCGTGGCATCACGGCATGATCGGATATGGACGCATCGCGGGAAAGTATCCGTTTGAACTGCCCCGGGCGCTCCGGGACGCGGGTTACTATACGTATGGCATCGGCAAGATGCACTGGCATCCTCAGAGAAGGCTTCGCGGTTATCACAAGATACTGCTCGACGAGTCGGGTCGTGTCGAGAGTCCCGGATTCGTCAGTGACTATCGCCTGTGGTTCAAAGAGCAGGCGCCGGATCTGGATCCGGATGCGACGGGTATCGGCTGGAACGACTATCGTGCAAAAGCATACGCCCTGCCGGAGAGGCTGCACCCGACCGCCTGGACGACCGATAGAGCGGTTGACTTCATTGAGAAATACGAGCGTTCCGAACCTTTTATGCTGAAGGTCTCCTTTGCCCGGCCGCACAGCCCTTACGACCCGCCGCAAAGATTCATAGATATGTATGACGAAGATGACATGCCCGCGCCCGTTGTGGGCGACTGGGCGGCTCGCTATAGCCCGCATGATGATCCGCCGAAGCCGGCTCTCTGGCACGGCGATTTAGGCGTCCACCAGGCCAAAAAATCACGCCGGACCTACTACGGCTCGATTTCCTTCATCGACGAGCAAATCGGGCGAATTCTCGCCGCCCTTAAGAAAAGCGGTATGGATGAGAACACATTAGTAATTTTCTTCTCCGACCACGGTGACATGCTCGGCGACCATCACCTGTGGCGAAAGACCTATGCCTACGAAGGCTCGGCCAAAATTCCCATGCTGCTGCGGTGGCCCAAGAGTATGGGCATGGAGCATCAGCGGGGCAAGACACTGCCGCAGCCGGTAGAGATGCGCGATGTGCTGCCGACGTTTCTCGATGCGGCGGGAGTTCCTATCCCAAATCATCTTGACGGCAAAAGCATGCTGGAGCTGGTGCGCGGAAATACGAAGGACTGGCGGCCGTTCATCGACCTGGAGCATTCGATGTGCTACAACAAAGACCACTGGAACGCCCTGACCGACGGCAGGTTCAAATATATCTACTACGCATACGACGGCAGAGAAGAACTCTTCGATATGGCCGGCGATCCGGGCGAACTGCATAATTTAGCCGCCGAGCCGGCACACAAAAACACGTTGCTCCAATGGCGGCAGCGAATGGTCGAACACCTGTCCGAACGCGGCGAACAGTTTGTCTCCGGCGGCAAACTGGCCATCCGGAAAGAACGCATGCTTTATTCGCCCCATTTTCCGAAAGAGACCACGGGCGGTTAAAACCGGTTTCGGATGAACTTACACATGAATCAATACACCAAGAAGGAGCTTGAGCGGGAAGCTGTTTGTCGGTTATAATCCTTTTATGAAAAGATTGTATTGGACAAATCCGGATGCTTATGAGGTTGAAGTCGAAGTTAAATCTATCAGCGAGAGCATGATTACTATAGAGCCCATCGTATTCCATCCCAATGAAGGAGGCCAGCCGGCCGACAAGGGCAGGATCGGTGAATGCAATGTTCTCAATGTAGAGATTATCGAAGGCAGGATAGTTCATACTCTTGACAGGCCGCTCAATGATGGAACATACATCGCGCGCGTGGACAGACAGCACAGGCTGCACGTCGCAGGCCGGCATACCGCTCAACATATTATCTCAGGTATTGCCGAGAAGCGCTTCGGCCTGAGAACTCTCGGCGTTCACATCGGGCTTGAAAGCTGCACTGTTGATTTTGATAAGAAAATTGACTGGGAGACGGCCCAGGCAATTGAGCGAGGCTCGATGAAGATTGTAACTGAGAACATACCAGTCGAGACGGTTTTCAACGAAACCGATGTTCGGACGCGGTTTGACCTGAAAGAAATCGAATCGGACATGATCCGCGTGGTAAAGATCGGAGATTACGATGCATCCGCCTGCTGCGGGACTCACGTTCGAAGAACGGGTGACATCGGAATCATCAGGATCTTCGATTTTGAGAGCAAGAAGAACGGGACAAGAATTTCTTTTTCCGCAGGGCTAAAAGCGCTCGAACTATCGCAGGCCGAGACTTCCATCTTGAAAGAGCTTAGACAACTCTCTAAGTGTTCGACCATCGAACTGCCTGCGATACTCCGGAAGGCTCTGGAATCTTCGAAGAATCTGAATAAGGAAATGGAACGATTGCAGGGACTGATGCTGCCGGGTTTTGTG